>NZ_JANIAG010000064.1:0-28282 GCF_028682155.1 Pseudomonas sp. 39004 | reverse complement strand
AGGGCCATGCAACCAATCAGGGCCATGCTATAAAGCAACGACCTTGCGTCAACGACTGATTACCTTACCCATGTCTCTACCCGCCCTGCTCACCCAGCACATCGCCCGCCGCCCGCAACGCATCGCCCTGCTCCAGCACATCGCCGAACAAGGCTCGATCACACGCGCCGCCAAGGCCGCAGGCGTCAGCTACAAAGCCGCCTGGGACGCCATCGACGAGCTCAACAACCTGGCCAGCCAGCCCCTGGTCGAGCGCAGCACCGGCGGGCGTGGTGGCGGCGGCGCACGCCTGTCGGTCGAAGGCGAACGCGTGCTGCGTCTTTATCAACGCCTGCAGGCCCTGCAGGCACAAATCCTGGAAGCGGCCGAAGAGTCCAGCGACCTCGACCTGCTCGGGCGCCTGATGCTGCGCACCAGTGCGCGCAATCAGCTGCAGGGCAAGGTCAGCGGTCTGCGCCGTGAAGGCCGGCATGATTGCGTAAGCCTGGCGCTGGGCGGTGGCCTGGAGATCGAGGCGCTGATTACCCACGACAGCACCGCACGCCTGGAGTTGACCCTGGGGGCAATGGTGGTGGCGTTGCTCAAGGCCGGGTGGGTGCAACTGCTGGGGGATGACGATGACGCCGACGCGAGCAGCAACTGCCTCAAGGCAACGGTGGAACACGTGCTGGCGGACGCTGACGGGCCCAGCGAAGTACGGCTGGCGCTGGGCAATGGGCAGACATTGTGCGCGTTCGCCGAAAAGGCGTGGTTGACGCGCAATCGGATTCAAACGGGCAGCCAGGTACGGGCACAGTTCCATCCTTCTTATGTGCTGCTGGGGGTGCCGGTGTAGCTTGGCCGCACCGTTTGGCAAGGTGGAATGCGTTACCATGGCTGCACGCCGCCTATCCCCGGAGCCACCATGTCACACCCCTTCGTCACCCTCACCCCCGACTTGGTCCTGGACGCCGTGGAAAGCATCGGCTTCCTCAGCGATGCCCGGATCCTGGCACTGAACAGCTACGAAAACCGCGTCTACCAGGTGGGCATCGAAGATTCACAACCACTGATCGCCAAGTTCTACCGACCTGGCCGCTGGAGCAACGAAGCGATTCTTGAAGAACACCGCTTCACTGCCGAGCTTGCCGACTGTGAAGTGCCCGTGGTCGCGCCTCTGCAGCACGACGGCCGCACACTGTTCGAGCACCAGGGTTTTCGCTTCACACTGTTCCCCCGCCGTGGCGGCCATGCACCGGAACCCGGCAACCTCGACCAGCTCTATCGCCTCGGCCAGTTGCTCGGCCGCCTGCACGCCGTTGCCGCGACACGGCCGTTCGAGCATCGCGAAGCGTTGGCTGTGGACAACTTCGGCCACGCCTCCCTGCAAACCCTGCTGGAAGGCAACTTCGTCCCGCGCGAATTGCTGCCCGCCTTCGAGTCCGTTGCCCGCGACCTGCTGAAACGGGTCGAGGATATCTACGCGCGCACCCCACACAAGGTGATGCGCCTGCACGGCGACTTGCACCCGGGCAACCTGATGCATCGCGACGAGGTGTATCACGTGGTCGACCTCGACGACTGCCGTATGGGCCCGGCGGTGCAGGACCTGTGGATGATGCTCGCTGGCAGCCGCGAAGAACGCCTCGGCCAACTGGCAGAGCTGATCGACGGCTACAACGAGTTCCACGACTTCGACCCGCGCGAGCTGCCCTTGATCGAGCCGTTGCGCGCCTTGCGCCAACTGCACCACAGCGCGTGGCTGGCGCGGCGCTGGGACGACCCGGCATTCCCGCGAAGCTTCCCGTGGTTCGGCCAGCCGCGCTACTGGGGCGACCAGATTCTCGCGCTGCGCGAGCAGATGGCAGCGCTCGATGAACAACCGCTGAAATTGTTCTAGAAGTGCGCTGACCTCTGTCTACAATAGGCGTCGCTTTATTTAGCTACCTAAGCAAGGATTCTGCATGCACGCCGCAAACCCGCAACGCGGGTACATCCTGGGCCTCAGTGCCTACATCATCTGGGGCCTGTTCCCTCTCTATTTCAAAGCGATCCAGAGCGTGCCGGCGGTGGAAATCATCGTCCACCGGGTGCTCTGGTCGGCCCTGTTCGGCTCGCTGCTGTTGCTGGTATGGAAGCACCCCGGCTGGTGGCGCGAACTGCGCGACAACCCGCGCCGGCTGGCCATCCTGGCGCTGAGCGGCGCGCTGATCGCTGGCAACTGGCTAACCTATGTCTGGTCGGTGAACAACGGCCGCATGCTCGAAGCCAGCCTTGGCTACTACATCAACCCGCTGATCAACGTGCTGCTGGGCATGCTCATCCTCGGCGAGCGCCTGCGCCGCCTGCAATGGCTGGCAGTGGCCATGGCGGCGGTGGGCGTGGCCCAGCAGGTATGGCAGGTCGGCAGCCTGCCCTGGGTCTCGCTGGTACTGGCGCTGACCTTCGGCTTCTATGGGCTGATCCGCAAGCAGGCGCCCGTGGCAGCGTTGCCGGGCCTGGTGGTGGAAACCTGGATGCTGGTGCCCCTGGCCCTTGGCTGGCTGTTGCTGCACCCCGCCGCGATGAGCGCGCAGGGCGCGTTCTACACCAGCAGCGAAGCGTTGTGGTTGATGGCGGCAGGGCCGGTAACGTTGGTGCCGCTGGTGTGCTTCAACGCTGCCGCACGCCATCTGCCGTATACCACGCTGGGCTTCCTGCAGTACCTCGCCCCGACCCTGGTGCTGCTGCAGGCGGTGCTGCTGTTTGACGAACATTTGTCGTCGAGCACCTTGGTGGCGTTCATGTTCATCTGGGCGGGTTTGGCGATATACAGCGTCGATGCCTGGCTGAATTTGCGCAAGCGCGCCTGATCAAAAAATAATCAAAACTTTGCAGGCCACGCGGGTCGTGGCCTGCAGAGACATCTCCAGAGGTTATCCACACCCTCGTCCCCGTGCTTTGTGCACAAGCTGCTGAATTCTGAGTGTTTTTTGATCAAACCTTTGCAGGCCTTGATGCGCGTGGGCTGGAGAGGTGCGCCCCCAGGTTATCCACAGGGCCGTACCTGTAAAACGGGGGATAACCCTGAGGCCGCAAAGCGGCCCCAGCCGTCGCGGATCACTCCTCAGCCCGCAGCTCCAACTCCACCATCAAATCATCCGCCAGGCTCTCCAACCGCTGCTGCAGTTCGTCCAGCGACAAGGTCAACGGCAGCGCCAACAATGCATTGGCATGAAACAACGGCTCACTGCTCATCGGTGCAGGCCGCACTTCAGTGGTAAAGCGCTCCAGGTTCACCCCAAGCTCGGCCAGCAGCCGGGTGATATCGCGCACGATCCCCGGCCGGTCATTACCCACCAGCTCCATGGCGATCGGCTTCCACGTGCACGACGGCTCGATGCCGCTCTCGGCAATCAACACACGAATATCGTAGCGGGCCAGGGCCTGCAGCGACGCGACCAGTTCTGCATAATTTTCCGCCGGCACCGCCACCCGCAGGATGCCGGCGAACTGCCCGGCCATGCGCGACATGCGGCTTTCCAGCCAGTTACCGCTGTGGTCGGCGATGCATTGGGCAATGCGTTCGACCTGGCCGGCCTTGTCAGGGGCAATCACAGTGAGTACAAGATGATCCACAAGCCCTTCCTCTGTGTCGAACCGCGCTGGGCGGCGATAAACCGGGGGATCGATTGAGTATAGGCAAGGCGCGGCAACCTGCCGCAGGGCAATCGACATGACTAATCGTGTACTGTTTCAAGATTTATCTGGAACAATCCACCTGTTTTTTGCGAACATACCAATTCCCAGCGTGACCATACGCGACCAACGGGTCGCACAACGACGCTTTTAGTCTGATTTTGCCCCGCCTACTGCTTCATGTAGTATCCCGTGGCGCGGACTACAAAACGTCGTTTGGATGTCTGCCAAGGCGCCTGTGAAAATACGCACACTGCCCGCCAGCCCGTCTGGCAGGCCGCACCCAGCCGCCCTCGGGTTCATCCGACCTGGGCACGCACTGGTGCCGTGTTTAGAGAAGCGCTACAGGCTTAATACAGAAGAGCGAAATAGCTGAGCAGAGTGAGGCAAGCAATGACTGGATACGTTCAAGTCGGTGGCCTTCAGGTCGCCAAGGTCCTGTACGACTTCGTGAACAACGAAGCCATGCCCGGGACCGGCATCGTCGCCGAGCAGTTCTGGGCAGGTGCAGAGAAGATCATCAATGACCTCGCTCCAAAGAACAAAGCCCTGCTCGCCAAGCGCGACGAGCTGCAAGCCAAGATCGACGCATGGCACCAGGCACGCAAAGGCCAGGCCCATGACGCCGTAGCCTACAAAAGCTTCCTCCAGGAAATCGGCTATCTGCTGCCACAAGCCGACGATTTCCAGGCCACCACGCAGAACGTGGACGAAGAAATCGCCCGCATGGCCGGCCCACAGCTGGTAGTGCCGGTGATGAACGCCCGCTTCGCCCTGAACGCCGCCAACGCCCGTTGGGGTTCGCTGTACGACGCCCTGTATGGCACCGATGCCATCAGCGATGAAGGCGGCGCCGAGAAAGGCCAGGGTTACAACAAAGCCCGCGGCGACAAGGTTATTGCCTTTGCCCGCGCCTTCCTCGACGAAGCCGCGCCGCTGGCTGCAGGCTCGCATGTCGACTCCACGGCCTACAGCATCAAGGACGGCAAGCTGGTCGTCGCCCTCAAGGGCGGCAGCAACAGCGGCCTGCGTGACGATGCCCAGCTGATCGGCTACGTCGGCGATGCCACCGCGCCGACCTCCGTGCTGCTCAAGCACAACGGCCTGCACTTCGAAATCCAGGTCGATGCCAGCACCCCGGTTGGCAGCACCGATGCCGCCGGCGTCAAAGACATCCTGATGGAATCGGCACTGACCACCATCATGGACTGCGAAGACTCGGTCGCGGCCGTGGACGCCGATGACAAAGTCATCGTCTACCGCAACTGGCTGGGCCTGATGAAAGGCGACCTGGCCGAAAGCGTGAACAAGGGTGGCAAGACCTTCACCCGCACCATGAACCCAGACCGCGAATACGCCGCGCCAAACGGTGGCACGGTCACCCTGCACGGCCGTTCGCTGCTGTTCGTGCGCAACGTTGGCCACCTGATGACCAACCCGGCGATCCTCGATGCCCAGGGCAACGAAATCCCCGAAGGCATCCAGGACGGCCTGTTCACCAACCTGATCGCCCTGCACAACCTCAACGGCAACACCAGCCGCAAGAACACCCGTACCGGCAGCGTCTACATCGTCAAGCCGAAGATGCACGGCCCTGAAGAAGTGGCCTTCGCCGCTGAAATCTTCAGCCAGGTCGAAGACCTGCTGGGCATGCCGCGCAACACCGTCAAGGTCGGCATCATGGACGAGGAGCGCCGTACCACGGTCAACCTCAAGTCCTGCATCAAGGCCGCTGCCGAGCGCGTGGCGTTCATCAACACCGGCTTCCTCGACCGCACCGGTGACGAAATCCACACCTCCATGGAAGCCGGCGCCGTTGTGCGCAAGGGCGCCATGAAGAACGAGAAGTGGATCGGCGCCTACGAGAACAACAACGTCGACGTCGGCCTGGCCACCGGCCTGCAAGGCCGTGCGCAAATCGGCAAAGGCATGTGGGCCATGCCCGACCTGATGGCTGCCATGCTCGAGCAGAAGATCGCCCACCCGCTGGCCGGTGCCAACACCGCCTGGGTACCTTCGCCGACCGCCGCTACCCTGCATGCCCTGCACTACCACAAGGTCGATGTGCAGGCACGTCAGCGCGAGCTGGCTACGCGCACCCCGGCTTCTGTCGACGACATCCTGGCCATCCCGCTGGCCGCCGACACCAACTGGTCGGCCGAAGAGATCCGCAACGAGCTGGACAACAACGCCCAGGGCATCCTTGGTTACGTGGTTCGCTGGATCGATCAGGGCGTGGGTTGTTCGAAGGTGCCGGACATCAACAACGTCGGCCTGATGGAAGACCGCGCCACCCTGCGCATCTCGGCCCAGCTGCTGGCCAACTGGCTGCGCCACGGCGTGGTCAACGAGGCGCAGGTGCTGGAAAGCCTCAAGCGCATGGCGGTGGTGGTCGACCAGCAGAACGCTGGCGACGCCCTGTACCAACCGATGGCGCCGAGCTTCGACGACAACGTCGCGTTCCAGGCGGCCGTGGAGCTGGTGATCGAAGGTGGCAAGCAGCCGAACGGTTATACCGAGCCGGTACTGCACCGTCGCCGTCGCGAGTTCAAGGCGCGTAACGGGTTGTAAGTAACATTTGCGTACGGGGGCCGCTTTGCGGCCCCTCTACCCATCACCCAATCTTCAGTTCTTTCTTCACCAGCTCCAGCAGTTTCCCCAGGTCCACCGGCTTGAGCAAAAAGTCGACCACCCCCAGGTGCATCACGTCCACCGCCTCCTTCACATCGGTGTCGCCCGACACCACGATGATCGACAACGCCGCCCGCTCCGACTCGCGAATCTGCCGAATCAGCTCCAGGCCATCCTTGGGCTCCATGCGCAGGTCGGTGATCATCAAGGCGATCCTCGGCTCGTAATGCAGCTTGAACATCGCCTCCTGGGCCCCGTCGGCCGTCATGCAGTCGATGCCTCTGCTTTTCAGGTACAGGCTCAAGGCCTCGCTGTTCACTGGGTTGTCGTCCACCACCAGTACCACAGGCTTGGGCGCAATAGGCGCCACCAGCCCGGCCAGTGCCTCGCGTTCGGCGTCACTCAGGATGTCGTCATGCTCAACCATGGTCGTCTCGTCAAAAAAAGTCTTGCTCACCGGTAAGACCGCGCCTTGCGATATTGATCACACGCCGCCCATAGACTTACGTCCAATGGGCACCACACCTCAGCCAGCCGACCATGGGGACCGAGAACAACAAGGCCGGCACCTATATATAGATATATATAGTTCGGCGTAGCGATACGGTCAGTGTCATGAGTAAAAAGGACGCCTACAGCCAGGCGGGCAGGACGGCTGTGCTGCAGAACATACAAGGTACGTTGCAGTTTCTGCAGCGCTTCCCACCCTTCAACCAGATGGAGCACAGCCACCTGGCGTATCTGGTCGAGCAGTGCCAGCTGCGTTTCTATGCCAGTGGCGAAAGCATCGTCAAACCCGCCGACGGCCCGGTCGAGCACTTCTACATCGTCAAACAAGGGCGCGTGGTCGGCGAACGCCAGCACCTGGTCAAACCCGGTGTGGAGACCACCTTCGAGATCACCAGCGGCGAGTGCTTCCCCCTGGCCGCCCTGCTTGGCGAACGCGCCACCCGCACCGAGCACCTGGCCGGTGAGGACACCTTCTGCCTGCAACTGAACAAGGCCGCGTTCATCCGCGTGTTCTCCCTGTCGGAGGCCTTTCGCGACTTTGCCCTGCGCGGGGTCAGCAGCCTGCTCGACCAGGTCAACCAGCAGGTGCGCCAACGCGCCGTGGAAACCCTCGGCACCCAGTACTCGCTGAACACCCCCCTGGGCGAGCTGGCCATGCGTCACCCGGTGGTGTGCAACCCCGACACGCCGCTGCGCGACGCCGTGCGGCTGATGCACGAGCAGCAGGTCGGCAGCATTGTCGTGGTCGACCCCCAGCGCTACCCGATCGGCATCTTCACCCTGCGTGACCTGCGCCAGGTGGTGGCGGGCGCGGATGCCGACCTAGGCGCGCCCATCGACCGGCACATGACCGCCAGGCCGTTCTACCTCAGCCCGCAGGCCAGTGCCTTCGATGCCGCCATGGCCATGACCGAGCGGCATATCGCGCATGTCTGCCTGGTGGACAACCAGCGCCTGTGCGGGGTGGTTTCCGAGCGAGACCTGTTCTCCCTGCAACGGGTCGACCTGGTGCACCTGGCGCGTACCATCCGCCATGCCCCGCGCCTGGACACCCTGGTGTCGCTGCGCGGTGAGATCAGCCAGCTGGTCGAGCGCATGCTCGCCCATGGCGCCTCGTCGACGCAGATCACCCAGATCATCACCTTGCTCAACGACCACACGGTCTGCCGGGTGATCGAACTGGCCATAGCCGAACGCGGCGACCCAGGCGTGCCGTTCAGCTGGCTGTGCTTCGGCAGTGAGGGACGGCGCGAGCAGACCCTGCACACCGACCAGGACAACGGCATTCTGTTCGAGGCCCGCGACAGCGCCGAAGCTGACGCGATCCGTGCCCGCCTGCTGCCCCTGGCGCAGTACATCAACCAGTGCCTGGCGCAGTGCGGCTTTACCCTGTGCAAAGGCAATGTCATGGCAGGCAACCCGGCGCTATGCCTGTCACGCGGCGAATGGGCGCGGCGCTTTGCAGGGTTCATCCGCGAGGCAAGCCCCGAAAACCTGCTGGGTTCGAGCATCTATTTCGACCTGCGCGTGGTCTGGGGTGACGAGCAAGGCTGTGAACAACTGCGCCAGAGCCTGCTGGCCCAGGTCGCCGACAACCGCATTTTCCAGCGCATGATGGCCGACAACGCCTTGCGCCAACGCCCACCGGTGGGCCGCCTGCGCGAATTCGTGCTGACCCGCCAGGGCAACGACAAGGCCGCCACCCTCGACCTCAAGGTGCAGGGCCTGACGCCCTTCGTCGATGGTGCGCGCTTGCTGGCCCTGGCCAACGGCATCGGCGCCTGCAACACCCTCGAACGCCTGCGCCAGCTGGTGCAAAAGGGCATCATCGAACCACTCGACGGTGCGGCTTACGAAGAGGCCTACCACTTCATCCAGCAGACCCGCATGCAGCAGCACCAGCGCCAGACCCGCGATAACCTGCCCTACTCCAACCGCGTCGACCCCGACAGCCTCAACCACCTGGACCGACGCATCCTGCGTGAGTCGCTGCGCCAGGCCCAGCGCCTGCAAAGCAGCCTGGCCTTGCGGTACCAGCTATGAGCCTGTTCGCCTGGCTGCGCCCCAGCCTGCCCACGCTGGACGACACTGCGCGCCAACGCCTGGCGCAGTTGCCCAAGCCGGCTGCGCTGGGGGTGTGCACGTTGCGCGAGCAGCGCTGGGTGGTGCTGGACCTGGAAACCAGTGGCCTCAACCCCAACCGCGACCAGGTCCTGTCGATCGGTGCCGTGGCCATCGAGGACGGTGCCATCGACTTTGCCCAGCAGTTCGAACGCACCCTGTACCGCCCCACCCAGAAGACCAACGCCAGTGTGCTGATTCACGGGCTAGGGCCCAGTGCCCTGGCCGCGGGCTGCGACCCGGCCGAGGCGTTGATCGACCTGCTCGACTTCATTGGCGACAGCCCGGTGCTGGCGTTCCATGCGCCTTTCGATCAGCGCATGCTGGCGCGGGCGCTGAAGGAAAGCCTGGGCTATCGCCTGCAGGTGCCGTTCCTGGATGTGGCTGAACTGGCGCCAATGCTCAACCCCGACACGGTACTGCGCGAAGCCGGGCTGGACGACTGGGTCGCCCGCTTTGGCCTGCAGGTTGAAGAGCGCCACCATGCCAGCGCTGATGCCCAGGTCACCGCCGAGCTGGCGTTGATCCTGTTCAGCCAGGCACGCCGCCAGCAGCTCGACAGCCCGTTGCAGCTTGAGCAGCGGTTGCGCGGGTGGCGGCGGCGTGCGGCGCAGAGTCACGGTTTGTAGGGCTTGGGTGTTGTTGCGCTCGATCTGTTAGGCGCTGAATCATCCAAACCATGCGCCTGGAAGCCCCGCCATGGTGGCAATCCGATAAGCGTCCATTGCGCCGCGCCCCCCGCCTCTGCAACAATCGCGAATAATTATCGTTAGTTAATGCATTCGTTCCGGGGGGACGCTGCTTGTCTTCTGCACACAGCCCACACGCCGAGCTGGTCGGTGCGCTTTACCGCGATCACCGCAGCTGGCTGCTCGCCTGGCTGCAACGCAGCATGGCCTGCCGCCAACGTGCCGAAGACCTGAGCCAGGACACCTTCGTGCGCCTGCTAGGCCGTGAGCAACTGGACACGCCCCGCGAGCCACGCGCATTCCTGGCCGCCGTGGCCAAGGGGCTGCTGTTCGACCACTTCCGCCGCGCCGCACTGGAGCAGGCCTACCTGGCCGAACTCGCCCACCTGCCGGAAGCCGAACAGCCTTCCCCCGAAATCCAGCACCTGATTCTCGAAGACCTCAAGGCCATCGACCGCCTGCTTGGCAAGCTGTCGAGCAAGGCCCGTGCGGCCTTCCTGCACAACCGCCTGGACGGCATGGGCCACGCCGAAATCGCCGAGCGCCTTGGTGTTTCGGTCTCGCGGGTACGTCAGTACATCGCCCAGGGCATGCGCCAGTGCTATGTGGCCTTGTACGGGGAGCCGACGTGAACGGTTCACCCGTCTCGTCGCGGGTGCTGGATGCAGCCATTGCCTGGAAGCTGAGCCTGGACCAGGGCAGCGGCACGCCAGATGAACGCAGTGAATTCATGCGCTGGCACGCTGCCAGCGAAGAGCATGCCCGCGCCTGGCGCCAGCTGGGTTGCCTCGACCAGCGCGTAAGCGCCGCTGCCGGGCCCGCGCGCCAGGCGCTGTTGCAATCGCGCGCCGGCTTGCGCCGGCGCATCGGCAAGGTGGGCGGAGGCCTGGCGGGCATGTTCCTGCTGGGTTCGTTGCTGGCCTGGGTCGGCGCCCCGTCGCTGTCAGCGCACTACTGGCTGGCCGACCAACGCACCGCCACCGGCGAGCTGCGCACCCTGCGTCTGGAAGACGGCACCTTGCTGAGCCTGAACACCCACACAGCGGTGGACATCGACTACGCAGGCGCGCAACGGGTCATCGTGCTGCACCAGGGTGAAATCTCGGTCGAGACCGGCCACCAGGACCCCCGCCCATTGCTGGTACGCACCGACGACGGCCGCCTGCGCCCGCTGGGCACGCGCTTTCTGGTGCGCCGTGAGGCCAACGGAACACGCCTGGAGGTGCTGCAGGCCTCAGTCGCGGCCATGCCGCTGAACAGTGGTGACGAACAGGTATTGCGCGAAGGCCAGCAGGTACTCATGGATGCCAACGGCCTCGGCCAGGTCGGCACGGTCGACGTCGGTGCCGATGCCTGGACCCGCGGCATGCTGGTGGTAGACAACGTACGCCTGGCTGACCTGGTCGCTGCCCTCGGCAAGTACCGCAGCGGCCACCTCGGGGTGGCAGACGAAGTTGCCGACCTGCGTGTTACCGGCAGCTTCCCGCTGACCGACATCGACCTGGCCCTGGCATCGCTGGTGCCGGCATTACCGGTGAAGATCGAGCGGCATACTCCTTGGTGGGTAACGGTTCAGCCCCAGTAGTAGCGGCCTGTGGCCGCGCCTGCAAAAAATCCCGCTTTTTTCATGACACCCCCCTGTCACTTTTGAAATCTCGCTCGGCAAGGAAGCAGTAAGCACTTATCCGTCGAGGAGCCGCTGCATGTCCCGTACTGTCGATCGTATCCTGCGCCCCAGCCTGATGGCCCTGGCCATTGGCCTGGCTGCGCCGTTGGCCAGCCCTGCCCTGTTCGCCGCCGAGCAATCCGCCCTGCGCGCCTACGACCTGCCCAGCGCCCCCCTGGCCAGCACCCTCAACCAGATCGCCAGCCAGTCGGGCATCGCCCTGGCCATCGACCCAGCACTGGTCAGCGGCCGCACTTCGGCGCCCGTCACCGGCCAGTACGACGGCATCGGCGCCCTGCAGGCCGCCCTGCGCGGCAGCGGGTTGCAGTTGCAGCAGAGCAGCGTCGGCAGCTACAGCCTGGTGGCGACGCCTGAAGGAACGCTCGCATTGCCGGAGACGGCGATCAATGCGAATGCGGCCTACGAAAGCGCCTGGGGCCCAGTGGAAGGCTACACCGCCACACGTACCGCAGCAGGCAGCAAGACCGACACGGCCATCGCCGAATTGCCGCGCTCGGTCAGCGTGATCACCCGTCAGCAAATGGAAGAGCGCCCCGTCCTCAGCCTCAACGACGCACTGCGCTATACCGCTGGGGTACAAAGCAGCGGCTACGGCTCCGATTCGCGCAGCGATTGGCTGCTAGTGCGTGGCTTCGTACCCACACAATTCCTCGACGGCCTGCCCTTGCCCAAGGGCAACTACGCTTCGCCGAAAATTGAGCCCTGGAACCTTGAGCGTATTGCCGTGCTGCGTGGCCCTGCGTCCTCGGTCTACGGCCAAACCCCGCCCGGCGGCCTGCTTGACATGACCACCCGCCGGCCAGAGCTGGAAGCCAGCCACGAGGTGGAAGCCCAGGTCGGCAGCAATAATCACCGGCAGATTAATTTTGACAGCACGGGCAAGGTCGATGACAGCGGCCAGTTCGTGTACCGGGTAAGCGGCACCGTGCGCGACAGCGGTACCCCGATCGACCATATTCCAGACAAGCGCTACAACATCGCCCCCAGCCTGACCTGGAACATCAACGACGTTACAAAACTGACCTTCATTACCCAGTACACCCGCGACGATACCGGCATTACCGGTCAGTTCCTGCCACTGCAGGGCACCAAGCTGGACAGCCCAGCGGGCAAGATCTCCCACCACAAGAACCTGGGCGATCCAGACTGGGAATCGTACGACCGCACTTACTACCACCTGGGCTATGCGTTCGAGACGCGCTTGAGTGATGTGTGGCAGTTCCGTCAGAACCTGCGTTACGCACGCAACGAACTGGACTTCAAGGGTATTACCGCCGGTGGGTCGATCTGGCCAGCCGGGCCAGATGAGGCCGTGAGCGCCGACGGCACCGTGCAACGCACCGCAGGTATCGTCGAAGAGGACATCTCGCAGTTCGCCTTGGACAACAACTTCCAGGCCGACTTCCAGACGGGCGCAATCAGTCACACCGTGCTGCTGGGCCTCGACCACCAACGCTCGACCAGCGATGCCCGCTGGCGCTGGGGTTCCGCTGGCGTACCGCCGAGCAACATCCACAATCCGGTGTACGGCCAGGATTTCTCCAACGTCCAGTACTTCGACATGTATGACTACACACAGAAGACCCAACAGACCGGTCTCTACGTGCAGGACCAGATGGCATTGGACAACTGGCGCCTGACCTTGGGCGGTCGTGAAGACTGGGTGCACACCGGCACTACCTTCCATAACCAGGGCGACGCCACCAATACCCAGCGTGACAAGCAGTTCAGCGGCAACGCGGCCCTGAGCTATGTGTTCGACAACGGCTTGACGCCGTACCTGTCCTACGCCGAGTCGTTCCAGGCAGCAACAGGTGCTGCGGTCAACAGTACCGATGCGTTCAAGCCCACCGAAGGCAAGCAGTACGAGTTAGGTATCAAGTATCAGCCCCCCGGCAGCAAGAGTCTGTTCACTGCGGCAGTGTTCGACCTGACCCAACAGAACATGTCGGTCACCGAAGGTGGCGTGACCCGCCAGGTAGGTGAAGTCAGAGTCAAGGGCCTGGAGCTCGAAGCCACCTCCGACGTCACCGAGAACCTCAAACTGGTAGGTTCTTACACCTACAACGACAGCGAGATCATCAAAGGCAACGACGGAGAGAAAGGCAAGCGTATGGCGCAGGTGCCACGCAACCAAGCCACCGCGTGGGCCGACTACACCTGGCACGAGGGAGCGCTCGACGGCTTTGGCGTAGGCGTTGGTGTGCGCTATGTGGGCGATACCTACGGCAACACCACCAATACCGACTGGGGCCATGTTGGGTCGTACACAGTCTACGACGCGTCGGTGCATTACGATCTGGGCCGTCTCAACGGCACGCTCAAGGGCGTGACGGTGGCCGTCGATGCGAAGAACCTGTTCAACAAGGACTACCTGTCGACCTGTGACGGTTACTACTGCTACTACGGAGACGAACGCAACGTGGTGGCCAGCGTCAATTACAAGTTCTGAGTCGCCCGGGCTGCTGTGCAGCCCCAGGTTTCATCAGACGAGAAACGGTACCGTGATGAAAAGCTCAACCATCCGCCGCTGGTCCGCGATCCACACCTGGAGCAGCCTGGTCTGCACCCTGTTCCTGCTGTTGCTGGCCCTGACCGGCCTGCCGCTGATCTTCCACCACGAACTGGAGCATCTGCTCGGCGATGCCCCCGAGCTGCGCGAGATGCCCGCAGGCACCCCGCACCTCGACCTGCAGCAGCTGGTACTCAAGGCCGAGCAGCATCGCCCCGGCGAAGTGATGCAGTACTTCGGCTACGACGAGGACGAACGCAACGGCGTGGTGGCGATCACCGCCGCCACCGCAGGCACCGAGCCCAATTCGTCACACACCTTCATGCTCGACGCCCGCACCGGCGAAGCTGTCGCCATGCCCGCCGCCAACGGCGGCTTCATGATGGTCATGCTGCGCCTGCACGTGGACATGTTCGCCGGGCTGCCCGGCAAGCTGCTGCTGGCGTTCATGGGTGTGCTGTTCGTCGTGGCGATCATCTCTGGCACCGTGCTCTACGCGCCGTTCATGCGCCGCCTGGATTTCGCCACGGTGCGCCACGACAAATCCCGCCGCCTGCGCTGGCTCGACCTGCACAACCTGATTGGCGTGGTGACCCTGGCCTGGGCGCTGACCGTTGGCGTCACCGGGGTGATCAGTGCCTTGTCCGACCTGGTGATCGCCGCCTGGCGCAACGACAGCCTGGCCGCCATGGTCGCGCCCTACCGTGACGCCCCGCCGCTCACCGAGCGCGCCCCAGCCAGCCGCCTGCTGGACATCGCCGGGCAGGCCGCGCCCGGTATGCGCCCGGACTTCATCGCCTTCCCCGGCACGCGGTTCTCCAGCGAGCACCATTACGCCGTGTTCATGAAGGGCGCCACTCACCTGACCTCGCACCTGCTCACCCCCGTGCTGATCGATGCGCGCACCCTGCACGTGACGGCAGTGGGCGAACGCCCGTGGTACATGGACGCCATGGGCCTGTCCCAGCCACTGCACTTCGGTGACTACGGCGGGCGCCCCATGCAGATTCTCTGGGCGGTGCTGGATGTGCTGACCATCATCGTGCTCGGCAGCGGCCTGTACCTGTGGCTAAGCAAGCAGCGCAAAGCCCGGGAGGTGCGGGCATGAGCCACGCCTCTCGATCATCCTGGCGGATCTTCGCCTGGCCGGCCGCCATCAGCGTACTCGGTGCCGCCGGCCTGTTTGCCGCCTTGCTGGGTGACGGTGCCTGGGACGCCCTGGCCTGGCTGGGCCTCGGCGTGCCCGCCATCCTCAGCCTGCGCGGGCTTTGCGGTCGATAACCGGCTACCGCTCCGGCCCTTGCCCTGGGCCCTAACGTTGCGGCTCCCTTAAGAAAGGAGCGCAACATGCTACCGCTGGAACGCATCGAATTCCTCGACCAGCAGATCATCGCACTGCTGGCGCAACTACCGGCCGCCGACCGGCAACCGCTCAGCCGACAGCAACTGCAGGGCGAACTGTCGGAATACTGGGCCGCCTGCGACACCCAAGGCCGCTCGCGCAGGGTGCGCCTCGGCGACCTGCGCCGCGCCCTGATGCACGCCGAGCTGACACTGCGCCTGGCCGACGGGACCTTGCCCGCCCCCGAGGCCGACGCCCTCAGCCTGTGCCTCGACCTGCCCAACGCCTGGCAACGGAGGCCCCAGCCGGTGGCCACGCGTGCCCAGGTGTACCGCCTGGTCCTCAGCCGTAGCCAGCCCCACAGCCGCGCGGTGCTGCCGGGTATGTTCGTGGTCGTCACCGGCAACGACGAGGCTGCCGAGCTCACCCCAGAGCAGGCCCTGGGCCCGGCCTTGCTGTGCGGCCTGGCCCAGGGCATCGAGGCCTACGCCTCGCTGGCCGACTTGCACCTTGAGCTGTGCGAGCGCCTCGACGACCCACTGCAGGGCCCGCCACTGCTGCGCCTGCTGGTCGATGCCGAGCGTATCGACAACGCCGCCAAGGCCGACCGACTGCGCTACGAATGGTATGCCGATGACCCCGTGCAAGCTCAAGTCGACAGCCTGATCGAAGCGCAGCGCCTGCGTGTCAATCAGGCTTGGATAACCGCCCAGGGTGCCCCGGCACCGGCTGTGGATACGCTGCGCGACGCCCTTTCACTGGCGGCCGAAGTTGGCAAGCAAGCGTTGCTCGTCACCCGCTACGGCCTGCTACTGGAGAAAAACCTGCCCAACTGGTTGAGTACAGCAGGGCCACAGGCGCTCTCGCACATCATGCAGGCCATGCAACAACTGGTGGCGGCCGGCAATCGGATCGCCGCGCCAGGCATTCTTACCCTGGGGCAGTTCCGTCAGCAGGACAACCTGAAAGGCTGGGCCCGCGCGCGCGTCGAGGAACGCCTGCGCCACGATCATGCCCTGCTCTATGCCGCCGCCGACATCATGGTTCATGTCGTGCACAGCCTTCAGGCCGGCCCGCAGCTGAACCCCTTCAACCCATCAAGCTACGTCACCTGGCGAGGTTTCGAGCAGGTCGGCGGGCAGATGGTCGAGCTGGTCAGGGAAAGTTACCCCCTGCACGAGCTGGCACTGCGCAACCTGAACTGGTTCGACTACGACTATTGGCTTACCGCCCGGATAACCCACCGCTACGACAAGCCGTTACCCGAGGCGCTTAACCCCGCCTACATCAAGGCGATGATCAGGCACCTGAATGTCGGCGACAGCTATCATGCCTACCTGAAGACGCAATTGATCGATTCCCCGGTCGGGGGCTGGCGACGAAACGCCCATGCCCTGATCAACCGTGCCCGCATGCGCGCCGAGGCAGCCAAGGCGCGTTATGCCGGGCACTTTGGCCGCGACCAGGGCGAACTCGGCTACCGTTGGGTGCGTCAGGTGCTGGACTATCCGCACAACGCGCTACGCCCGCCGGTGGACGGGCAGCGCGTCACCGTGCGCCAACTGACGATTCATGGCCATACCCTGCAAGGGGTGTTGCTGATCAATGCCGCAGCCTCCGGTACCGGCGCGTTCGTCCTGTACACCCCCGATGCACCCGACCGCCGCGCCTGGCGCGGGCTGAGCAACGCGCGTGAACTGATGCGCTTGCTGCGCAGGCAACCCACCCTGCGTGCCTATGTGGCGAGCCGCCTGCCCCTGCTGGCGCCTGCGAGCATCGATCAGCTGCTGAACAAGGGCCGGCTCGGGCCTGCGCTGCGCACCCCAGCGATCGACGACGAGCTGTTTTACGCCTGCTACAGGGCCGAGGTACGCAGTTGGCTCGCACAGGTCGATGCCGACAGCCGTACCACCGGGGAAGCCGACCTGCAGCAGGGCACTGCCCTGGCCTGGCGCCTGCTCGACCTGATCAGCCTGGTACTGCCTGCCCGGGTGCAACTTCCGCTTGCGCTGGGGCGCATGGCCATCGAGATCTGGGATGGGGTGGATGCCTTTGGCCAAGATGACATCGACGGCGTGCTGACCCATACCTACAACGCCCTGAGCTACGCCAACGACGCCAGCACCAGCGTGGTCAGCAGCAGCCTGATGCGCCGGGTGATGCGTGGCATGCCGATGCAACCGCCATTGCCGCTACCCTCGCGTTACAGCATCACACCTGCACTCGAGAACCTGCGCTTCACCATTGAAGGTGTGCACGGCGAAAGCGTTTTCGAGAAAGCATCGGCATTCGAGGGGCTGGCCCTGTATTACATCCAGGACGCCCATGGCCGTTACTACAAGGTCTCGTTCGACGGCCATCGTTGGCGGGTCATCGACCCGACGCAACCCGATGCCTACTTGCAGCAGCCGGTCAAACGCCTCGCCAATGGCAACTGGGTCATCGACTCACCGGTGCTGTGGTACGACGGCCTGCCGGATCTTGTGCAGTTGCTGGCCGACTGCCGCCTGCAACCGCCGCTGGCGGGTGAGGCGGTGGATGCGCTGGCAGGGCTGTACCGAGCAGACGACCAGCTCTACCTGCAAACCGCTGCTGGGCAACTGCCGGTGCGGGCGCACCTGCTCGCCGGGCGCTACCACCTGCTGATCCCCCACGCCCAGCAAGCCAGCGTAGTGCCCTGGGCGATCCTGCGCTGGCAAGACCAAAAATGGCGCATCCGTGTGCGCCAGGCCGGGCGCAGCAGCGATTGGCTGGCGCTGCCCGAGGGCTACTCGGCGAGCCGTGGCAGCAACCGGTCGAGCCGCTGATGCAGGGCACTGCTACTCGGCCAGTTGCGCAGCAGCCGCGCCCGGTCACGGGCGTAGGCCGGGGCGAAGCTGAGCCCGGTGGCGTGCTGGCACATGGCGTCGAGGTCGATCAGCGACCATTGGCCGTTGTGCCAGAACAGGTTGTGGCCCTTGAAGTCGCCATGGCTGATGCGCTCGCGGATCAGTTGCTGCATCACCTTGACCAACGCATCGACCTGCTCTTCAGGCGCCTCGCCGTTTTCCACATAGGGCGCGAAGCACGCGGTCAGGTCCGGGCCATCGACATATTCGGTGACCAGGTACGCACGGCTGCGCAGGCCCATCACCCGTTGCTCCAGCACCGCCAACGGGCGAGGTGTGGCGATGTCGAGGAACTCCAGGCGGTGGCCTTCGATCCACGAGTGCCAGGCCCGGCTCGGGCGCCAGAAGCGCTTGAACCAGTGCGCGGTGTTCTTGATGTTGTAGCGCTTGAGCACCAGCGGGCGGCCATCGACGTCGATGCGAGCCACGCTGGCGGCGCCGCCGGTCTTGTACAGGTGGCCGTTGTCGATCAGCGCATCGGCCTGCGCCAGCACCGGCAACATCGCATCGACTTCACCACGGCGGATCGCCCGCAGGCCCGAAAGGCTGCGCTCGACACTGAACAGTGTGCACTCGCGGCCGGCCTTTTCCAGGTAGTCCTTCTGGCGCCAGTTGCGCACCTTGTCGATTTGTTTTTGCAGCGCTTCCATCGGCAACGCGTGCTCGGCATTGGCCAGCAGGTAATGCACCAGCAGCTCTTCGATGAACGGCTCCAGACGCTTGGGCAACTGGGCGAAGAACACTCCGAGGTTTTCCAGCACACGCGGGCGCGACAACTGCTGGCCCGGCGTCTCGGCCTTGATGCCCGCGCCATCGATCAGGTACAGCTTGGCGCCGTGGCGCAGCAGGTTGTCCAGGTGCAGGTCCTCCTGCCACAGGCCCTTGGCGTGCATTTGCGCCACCGCGGTCAGCGCTTCGCCCAGCACCAGGTGCTGTTCGTCGGCCAGTACCGGCAGGTGTTCCACGGCGGCCCAGGCATCGGCCAGGCTTTCTGCGCCATCGAGAAACTCGAACAACAGCCAGCCGCCCTCGCCTTCCTTCAAACCATCGGCCAGCAGTTTCGGCGTGGTCAGGCCTTGCTCGGCCAACAGCTTCACGCCGTGCAACTCGCGCTGGAAATGCCGCGCAGCGTTGCCCCCTACCAGCAGCTTGGCCAGCACCGGCGTGCCACGCCAGACACCGGCACCGACATAGCGCTGGCCGGGCAGTACGCGCAGCAGGCTGAACAATTGCAGGTCGGCGCTACCGGCGGCATCGGCCAGGGTGATACTCAAGGGCAATGCCGGGGTGCGCCCGGCAGCTTTCAGTTCAGACAAACGCATCAGCGGGCCTCTTTTTCACGACGGCGTTGCGTCAGCCGTTGCAGCCAGTTGTCGACCAGGGCGCTGTCCGCCGGCTGCGCCAGATAGGCCGCCAGCAACTGACGCACATCCGCCTCGCTCCAGGCACTGGCACGGCGCAGCAACGGCTCCAGGTCCTTGAGCCGGTCACGCCCGCCGAACAGCAGCGGCCGGGTCTTTTCCAGGTCGATCAGTTGCGCGTCCCAGCCCTCGCGGCGCTGGCGCAAGAAAATATGCTTGGGGTAAAAGCAGCCGTGTACCTGCCCGGCGCCGTGCAGCGTGCGCGCCAAATGGCCGCAGGCTTCAAGGATGCCTTTGCGTTCGGCGTCGCCCAGCTGCGGCCACTGGGCCAACAGGCTGTCCAGGTCGGCCCATTCGTCCAGCGCCCGGGTCATGAGGATTGCCCGGTGCTGGCCGGCCTGCTTGCGCTCGCCATAGAACACCGCCTGCAAAGCCGGGATGTGCAGCTTCTGGTAACGGCTGATATTGCGGAATTCGCGGGCGAAGGTCGGTTCGCCGAAGGGCCTGTGCAGGGTTCGGGTGAGGTAGTCGCTCTGGCGCTTGAGGTAGTACCCTTTGCCTTCGAGCTCCAGGCGGAACACGCTGCTCCAGCCCCCGCGCCCGGTGTTGGGCTCGTCCACGGCATCGAGCTGCAGCGCCCACAGCGCCTCGAAGTCGTTCAAGCCGTGGCGTTTGAGCAGCGCGAGGTCTGCGCTGGCCAGGTAATCGGTCATTCCCTTCCCTCGAAAAAGCTCAGCACCTGGCGGATCCGCTTCTTGTCGCGGGCATTGAGCCGGTCGCGACCGCGGTATTGCAGGTAGAAACGCAGGCGCTGGGTCGCCGACAGGTGGTATTTGGCGACCTTGTCCAGGCACGCCAGGTCTTTGATCATCCGGTGCCGCCACATGAAACCGCGCCAGAAGTCGCCGGTCGGGCAGTCGATGAAGAATAGCGTGCCCTGGTCGTCGACCAGCAAGTTGCGCCACTTCAGGTCGTTGTGGGCGAAACGGTGCTCGTGCATGACCCGAGTGTGGCGCGCCAGCTGTTGGCTGACACGCTCGACCCAGACCCGGTCAGCCAGGCGTGCATCATTGCGCTCGGCCAGCGCCGACAAGTCTTCGGTGCGCGGCAGTTCACGGGTGATCATCGCCCCCCGGCCAAACGCCAGGCCCTTGCGTTCCAGGCCCCAGGCGACCACTTCGGCGGTGGGGATGCCCCACTTGGCGAACTGCTTGAGGTTCTGCCATTCGGCCTTGATGCGCGGCCTGCCGAGGTAACGGCGCATGTGCTTGCCGGCGCCGGTGTAACGCTTGACGTAGTAATTGACGCCGTCACGCTCGATGCGCACCACCTCGCTGAGCGGGTCGCGGGTCAAGCGTTCGCCGTGGATGGCAAAGACGGCATCAAGGCTGCCGAAATCCGCCGCCAGGTGTTCGTAGCCGGGCGCCAGTGTCCAACCCGACATCAGAGTGCATCCCCATAACGTTGCTTGCGGTCATAGAGTTTCTGCGCCTTGCGTTCCAGCCAGGCAAGCAGCGCGGCCTCTTCGGCAAGCACCTGGCGCAGCGGGCGCTGGAAGTAGCCACGCAGAAAACGCAATTTGTCGCGACGGGTCAGGCCGATGTCCAGCGCCGAGAAATACAGCGCGGCCAGGTCCTTGTCACGCCAGCGGCGGCTGATGCTCGCCCGCGTCTGGGCACGGTGCAGGTCGATGACCGACAGCTTGAAGTCGTCTGCCGTCACCGGGCGGTCGGTGTGCAGCAGGAAGTGGCAGATGTAGCAGTCGCGGTGGTTGACCCCGGCGCGGTGCATGCCGCCGGTCATCTTCGCCACTTCGGCGATCAGCGCACGCTTGAGGCGTGGCTCGGGCGCCTGCCTGACCCAGTCGATGCTGAAGTCTTCCAGGCTGATGGTCGGCGCCAGCTCTTCGGTGACGATGAACGAGTGCTGGGTGGCCGGGTTGCTGCCGCGCTCGCCATAGGCGACTGCGGTCATGGTCGGCACACCGACCTCGTGCAGGCGCTGGATGGCTCGCCATTCCTGGCCGGCACCGAGCACCGGCAGCTTGGCGCTGAACAGGTTCTTGAAAATCTCGCCCCAACCGATGCCCCGGTGGATCTTGACGAAAAAGCCTTCGCCCTCGACCTCGGTGCGCAGTGTGCGGCGGCCTTCCAGCTCACGGTATACCTCGCCTTGCAGCGCCTCCACGGCCTCGAAGGCATCACGCCCGGCCCACAGGCGCTTGAAGGGTTCGGCCAGTATCAGCTTCATGCGGTCTCCTGCCCCAGGATCACGTCGGCAGCATGCTGCGGCATGCTGTACAGGTCGGCCGTATCGGCAAAGGCCAGGCCATTGCGCGACCAGTCGACGCGCGCCTGCGGGTCTTCGAGCATGCGTTGCAGGTAGCCATTGAGTTGTTCCTGCTCGAACGGCTCGTCCAGGACCAGGCCGCAGTCGGCCTCGGCAATGTAGTGGGCGTAGCCACACACCTTGGACACCAGCACCGGCAGGCCTGCCACCAGGGCTTCGAGCAGCACGGTGCCGGTGTTTTCGTTGTAGGCTGGGTGAATCAGCAGGTCGGCGCCCAGCAGGAAGCGCGGAATGTCGCTACGCCCCTTGAGGAACTGCACCTGGTCGCCCAAGCCGAGGGTGGCGCTTTGCAGCTGGAACACCTTGGGGTCGTCCTGGCCAATGACCATCAGGCGGGTGCGCTTGCGCAACGCCGACGGCAGTGCGGCCAAGGCCTTGAGGCTGCGGTCGACGCCCTTGGTCTTGAACCCCGAACCAATCTGCACCAGCAGCAGGTCGTCGTCCGCCAGGTTGAATTCCTTGCGGAACCCGGCGCGGATTTCGGCGGCGTTGGCCGGCGCGCGGCGGTCCTGGGAAATGCCCGGCGGCAGCAGGTGGAAGCGTTCTGCCGGGGTGCCGTAATGTTTGACGAACAGCGGCTGCTGCACCTCGGAGATCATCAGCACCTCGGTTTTCGCATCCTTGGCGAACACCGCCCGCTCGTACTCGGCAAAGTGCCGGTAGCGGCCCCAGCGCTTGTACAGGCCGCCGCGCAGGGTCTGGGCCTTGTCTTCGAAGCAGCCGTCGGCGGCGTAGTACACGTCCAGCCCTGGCATCTTGTTGAAGCCGATCAGGCGGTCGACCGGGCGCTTGGCAAGGTCGGCGGCCATCCAGGCGCTGAGCTTCTCGTTGCGCCGGTGGTTGAACAGCGCCTTGACCGGCGCCACCAGCACTTCGAAGCCCGGCGGAATATCACCTTCCCAGATCAGCGTGTACACGCGAATCTGATGGCCGCGCTTCTGGCATTCCAGGGCAATGCGCATGAAGTCGCGCTGCAGCCCGCCGAAGGGGAAATATTTGTAAAGCACGAAAGCCAGTTGCATCAACGAACATCCTCAGCCAGCAGCAACGCGCTCAAGCGGCTCGCCACATGCTCGGGATTCAGGCGAGTGAAGCACAGTGGCCACTCGCGTTTGAGATCGAACCGGCGCAGGTCATCGGCGCTCGGTTTGTAGGTGCACTTCTTCTGCAGGCAGGGCGCGCAGGGGAAATCGCTGGCCTGGTGAACCTGGGCGCGGCCATAGGCGCCGGTCAGGCCAGGGTTGGTCGGGCCAAACAGAGAAATGGTCGGCACGTCCAGCGCTGCGGCCAGGTGGCCCAGGCCGGTGTCCACGGCCACGCAGGCCTTGGCCGCAGCCAGCACGCGGGCGACGCCGACCAGGTTCAATTTGGGCAGTACCTGGCAGTTGTTCAAGCCCTGGGCGATACGCTCGGCGCGCGCCTTCTCGGCCGGGTTGCCCCAGGGCAGGCGCACTTGCAGCTTGCGCCGGCCCATGCGCTCGGCCAGTTCGCGCCAGTAGGCCTCGGGCCAATGCTTGGTGGCCCAGGTGGTACCGTGCAGGAATACCACGTAGGGGGCGGCTGGCGGCAATTGCAGGCGATCAAGGTCCAGGCCGTAGTTGCCGATGCCTTCCGGCAGGTCATAGGCCAGGGCCATGGCGAACAGTTGACGCACCCGCTCCACGGCGTGCTGGCCAACCGCGACCGACAGCGGCCGGTCATAGAAGCGGCTGGCCAGGCCTTCGCGGGCCGAGTAGCGGTCCAGCCCGGCCACCGGTGCCTTGACGTAGCGGGTCAGCCAGGCCGATTTGACCAGGCCCTGGGCATCGATCACCAGGTCGTACTTGCGCGCGCGAACGCGCTGCTTGAACGCCTTCCACTCGCCGCTCTTCAGGGTCTGCCAGAGATGCTTGCGCCAGCGCCGGATCGCCACCGGGATCACCTCGTCGACCGCAGGGTGCCAGCTGGGGATCTCGGCAAAGCCTTCTTCCACCACCCAGTCGAAACGAATGCCCGGTATGGCGTGGGCGGCATCGGTGATTGCCGGCAGGGTGTGGATCACATCCCCCAGCGACGAAGTCTTGATGATCAGTACCCGCACTTAGTCGACCTCGGCCACGGTATCGATCAGGTTCGGACCACCCAGGCTGTGCAAGGCGGCGATGACGCGCTGCGGTTCGAGCAGGCGCAGGCAGTTGTAGTGCCCGAAGCGGCAGGTACGGTCGAAACAAGGGCTGCATTCGATGCCGGTGCGCACCACTTCGACGTGCTCGGCCAGCGGCGGCGTGAAGCCCGGCGAGGTCGAGCCATAGACGGCGACCAGCGGGCGGTTCAGCGCGGCGGCCACGTGCATCAGCCCAGAGTCGTTGGACACCACCGAATCGGCGCAGGACATCAAATCGATGGCCTCGGCCAGCGAGGTTTCACCCGCCAGGTTGTACGATTCTTCACGCAGCCCCGGGATCAGCCGGTCGCGGATCTGCTCTCCGACCGGGTGATCGCTTTTCGAGCCGAACAGCCACACCTGCCAGCCCTGGCGGATCATGGCATCGGCCACGGCGGCGTAGTGCTCGGCCGGCCAGCGCTTGGCCTCGCCAAACTCAGCACCAGGGCACAACGCCAGCACCGGGCGGTCCAGCGCCAGGCCGAACTTGGCCAGGGCCAGGTCGCGGCTCTGCGCCTCGATCTGCAGGCTGGGGCGCGGGTAGGGTTGCGGCAGCTCGGCATCCGGCGCATAGGCCAGGGCCATGAAGCGCTCGATCATCAGTGGGTAGCGCGCCTTGTCCAGCTTGCGCACGTCGTTGAGCAGGCCGAAACGCATCTCGCCGCGCCAGCCGGTGCGTTTGGGGATACCGGCAAAAAACGGTACCAACGCCGATTTCAGCGAGTTGGGCAGCAGGATCGCCTGGTCGTACTGGCCGGCCAGGGACTTGCCGATGCGCCGCCGCGTGGCCAGCTCCAGCGCGCCGTGGCCGAGCGGGAAGCTCAAGGCCTGACGCACCTCGGGCATGCGTTCGAGGATCGGCCGGCTCCACTCGGGCGCCAGCACGTCGATCACGCAGTCGGGGTGCTGCTGTTTCAGGCACTGGAACAGGGTCTGCGCCATTACCATGTCGCCGACCCAGCTGGGGCCAATGATCAGTATTCTCATGCTTAGTCCAGAAACGCTCGGGGAGGCTGCAGGCTGCGGTACAGCCTGGCCTCCCCTCTTTATATTCAGGCTATGTGGCGGACAGTGTACCACCGGTGGTGGAACATGGGCCTCCAGGCCCCCGGAGCGGCCCTGCCGGGGCGCCGGACAGGTCGGAAAGGGCCGCCAAGCGGCCCCGGCAATCTCAACTCAGCCCAAGCTCGCCCCAGATACGCCGTACCTCACGACGCTCATCGGCAAACTGCGCCGCATCGATCACCCCGGCCTGCTTCTGCAAGGCCTGGCGGTGGGAGGCAGAACGGAACGCCTTGTACACCTCGCGCAACAGCACCGCGTCACTGGCCGGCATCAAGCCCGCCTGCTCCAGCTCTTCCAGAATGCGGATGTTATCGGTCCATCGAAGTATGGCCGGATGGTCAAAGGACCAGGCCAAAGCGGCGTATTGCACCATAAATTCGATATCGACGATACCGCCAGCATCCTGCTTGATATCGAACGCAACCCCGGCATCGAACGCATTCGCCGCCGTGCCAGCGGCAGTAGCCTTGGTGCCGAGATTGCCGCGCATCTTGGCGCGCATTTCACTGACTTCGGTGCGCAACTTCTCAAGGTCACGGGCCTGCCCCAACACCTTGGCGCGTACGCCTTCGAACGCTGCGCCCACCTGCTTGCAGCCGACCAGCACGCGGGCCCGCACCAGGGCCTGGTGCTCCCAGGTCCAGGCTTCGTTCTGCTGATAGCGCTCGAAGGCACCGAGCGAACTCACCAGCAGCCCCGAAGCGCCGGACGGGCGCAGGCGCATGTCCACGTCGTAGAGCTGCCCGGAGTTGGTCTGGGTGGTCAGCAGGTGGATGATGCGCTGGCCCAGGCGGGTGAAAAACTGCGCGCTGTCGATGGGCTTGTCGCCATCGGTTTCGGCCTGCGGATCACCGTCGTGGATGAACACCAGGTCCAGGTCCGAGCCATGGCCCAGCTCCAGGCCACCGACCTTGCCATAACCAATGATGATGAAACCCGGGTCGCACAGGCTGCCATCACTGCGCTTGGGCTGGCCGTGGCGGGCCACGGTCTGGCGCCAGGCCAGCGCCAGCACCTGGTCGAGGATGGCTTCGGCCAGCCAGGTCAGGTAATCACTGACTTTCATCAACGGCAGGTTGCCGCTGATTTCCGAGGCGGCCACGCGCAAGCTGTGGGCCAGCTTGAAGTGGCGCAGCGCCTCCATCTGCTGCTCCAGGTCGTCCTCGGGGATGCGCGTCAAACGTTCGCGCAGTTCGCTGGCCAGCTCCGGCGCCAGTGGCGGGCTGAACAGCCGGCCTTCGTTGAGCAGCTCGTCGAGCAGCAACGGGTAGCGGGCAATCTGTTCGGCGATCCACGGGCTCGCCGCGCACAGGGTCAACAGGCGGCGCAGGGCCCCCGGGTTTTCGGTGAGCAGCACCAGGTAGGCCGAACGCCGCGCGACCGCCTCGACCAGCGGCAGCACCCGCTCAAGCACCAGGTCAGGGTCTTGATGCTCGACGGCCTGGGCCAGCAGCCGTGGGATGAAGGCATCCAGGCGCTCGCGGCCAATGCGCTGCATCGACCGCAGTTGCGGGCTGGAGCGCAACCCGGCCAGGCGGCGCAAGGCATCTGCAGGCTGCTTGAAGCCGGCTTCTTCGAGCTGCCGGCAGGCGGCGTCTTCATCCTGCGCCTGCTCCCACAGCGGCGACCACTCGCCCCCCACCACCAGCTCACCCTCGCCGTCTTCGTCATCCGGGTCGGCGATCACCTGGCGGAAGTGCCAGTCGACACGGCCACGCCATTGCATCAACTGGTCATGGAAGCCCTGCCAGTCGGCGAAGCCAAGGATATAGGCCACACGCGCCTGGTCTGTCTCGCTGTCTGGCAGCATCTGGGTCTGGCGGTCGGCGATGGCCTGGATGGCGTGCTCGGTATAGCGCAGGAACTCGTAGCCTTCGCGCAGCTCGGCCACCACCGCCGGCGGCAGGTAACCTTGGCCTTCGAGGGTCGCCAGCACCTTGAGCAAGGGCCGTTGCTGCAGGCTCAGGTCACGCCCACCGTGGATCAGCTGGAAGGCCTGGGCGATGAATTCCACCTCGCGGATGCCGCCGGCACCCAGCTTGATGTTCTCGGACATGCCCTTGCGCCGCACCTCCTGCTGGATCAACTGCTTCATGGTGCGCAGGGCCTCGATGGCCGAGAAGTCCAGGTAACGGCGATAGACGAACGGGCGCAGCATTTCTTGCAACTGGGCGCCTGCCACCTGGTCACCGGCCACTACCCGGGCCTTGATCATGGCGTAGCGCTCCCAGTCACGGCCCTGGTCCTGGTAATACTGCTCCAGGGCATTGAAGCTCAGCACCAGCGAACCGGCCGAACCGTAGGGGCGCAGGCGCATGTCGACGCGGAACACGAAACCGTCGACGGTGACCGGGTCCAGGGCCTTGATCAGGCGCTGGCCCAGGCGGGTGAAAAACTCCTGGTTGTCCAGCGAGCGCTTGACCCCTTCGGTCTCGCCGCCCTCAGGGAAGGCGAAGATCAGGTCGATGTCCGACGACAGGTTCAGCTCTACCGCCCCCAGCTTGCCCATGCCCAGCACCACCATGTGCTGCGGCTGGCCGCTGCGGTGGCCGATGGGCGTGCCGAACTGCTGGCAATGGCGTGGGTACAACCATTGATAGGCTTCGTCGATGGCGGCGTCGGCAAGGTCGGAGAGGTCGCGGCAGGTTTCACCCAGTTCGGCCTGGCGGGTGATGTCGCGCCAGATGATGCGCACCTGCTGACGGTTGCGCTCGCGGCGCAGGTTACGCGCAAGCGCGTCTTCGCTTTGCGCGGCCTGGGCCACGGCAGCGACCTGCGCGCGCAATTCACCGGGCGCATAGCGCCGCTCGAGTTCCCCACTGGCCATCAGCGCAAACAGCATGGCCGGCTCGCGCTGGGCCTGGCCGAGGACGAAGTCGCTGGCGGCGGCAACCTGGTCGAACTGTTGCCGATGCGCCGGGCTCCAAGCGTTCAGGTCGAGTTCGGGGTGGCCAGCCACGGCATCGCTGAGGAACTGCTGATTACGAGCGACCAGCGGTTGCAGGGTGGCGGGCAGATCGAGCGGCAAAGGCAGGCGCATGGACTATCCTTGATCGGCGTGAAAGAGAGGGGTAAAGGCGGCCAAATGGAAGGCGGACCACGGTTGGACTGTCATACAAAAGTTGGAAATAGCTAAAAAAAACGAATCACTGGCAAAAAACATCAAGAATCACCCGTTCGCGACACACCGCCAACCAACATGAACGTTTTTCCCCACAAGCAGGGGTGCGACCAAAAGCCGCATTTCTGTAGTTTTACTACTACCCCGACTGTCTAAAAGCATGAAATGCGAATGCATTTGTAGTAAAACTACACGGCGCCGGATCA
>NZ_JANIAG010000063.1:0-28791 GCF_028682155.1 Pseudomonas sp. 39004 | reverse complement strand
CCAAGCAGGCGGCCAAGCGCGGTGTGCAGATCCACCAGCTGACCGAAGTGCAGGAACTGCTGATCCGCAACGGGCGCATCGAGGCGGTCAAGACCAACCGCGGCACCGTGCAGTGCGGTTGCGTGGTGCAGGCGGTGGCCGGGGCCAGTTCGCTGTTGATGGCCAAGGCCGGCATCCGCGCGCCGATCCATACCTACCCGCTGCAGGCCATGGTCACCCAGCCGTTCAAGCCGTTTCTCGATCCGCTGGTCAGCTCGTCGGCGCTGCACTGCTACGTGCAGCAGACCAGCCGTGGCGAAATCGTCTTCGGCGGCGGCTCCGACCCGTACCCGCTGTACAACACCCGCTCCACCCTCGACCTCAAGGAAAGCCTGTTGGCCCACGCCATCGAGATGTTCCCGTTCATGGCCAACGCCAAGCTGATGCGCCAATGGGCCGGGAGCACCGACATGACCCCGGACTACAGCCCGATCATGGGACTGTCGCCGGTCGACAACTACTACCTGGACGCCGGCTGGGGTACCTGGGGCTTCAAGGCCACGCCCATCTGCGGCAAGACCATGGCCGAGCTGGTCGCCAGTGGCGGCAAGGTGCCAGAGATGATCGCGCCGTTCGCCCTGGAGCGCTTCAGCCGCTTCCAGCAAGTCAACGAGATGGGCGCCACGGCGGCCAGCCACTAGAGGAAAGCACGATGAAGATTCTCACCTGCCCCTTGAACGGCCCGCGCAACATCAGCGAATTCACCTACGGCGGCGAGTTCAAGCTAATGCCCGACCCGGCCCGTTGCAGCGACGTCGAATGGGCCGACTACGTGTTCAACAGCGACAACCTTGCCGGTGTGGTCACCGAATGGTGGCTGCACAACGCCTCCAGCTACTGGTTCCTGGCCGAGCGCCACACGGTCAGCGACCAGGTGCTGCGCACCTTCGACCCAAACGAAATCTTCGACCGCCGTGTCGAGTTCACCCCAGCCGCCAACCCGGAGATTGCCGGATGAACAGCCTCACTCGCCTCCCCGCCCCCATGGGCCTTTTGATCGACCGCGAGCGGCCGCTGCGCTTTATCTTCGATGGCCAGGCCTGCCAGGGCTTTGCGGGCGACAGCATCGCCAGCGCCCTGCTCGGCAGTGGCCGCTGGCTGCTGTCGCGCTCGTTCAAGTACCACCGCCCGCGTGGCCCGCTGAGCCTGGCCGGGCAAGATGCCAACACCCTGGTGCAACTGCCCGACGAACCCAACGTGCTGGCCGATATGGAGGCGGCCCGTGATGGCCAGGTGGTCGAAGGCCAGAACTTCAACGGTAGCCTGGAGCACGACCGTGATGCCTACCTGGGCAAGTTCTCGCGGTTCATGCCGGTTGGCTTCTATTACCGGTCGTTCTACAAGCCCAAAGGCATGTGGAAGGTCTGGGAGCCGCTGATCCGCAAGAAAGCCGGCCTTGGCGTGCTCGACCTGGGCTTCAAGCCGCAGTACCACGACAAGGCTTACCTGTTTGTCGACGTGGCCGTGATTGGCGGCGGCCCTGCTGGCCTGCGCGCGGCGCTGGACGCGGCCGCTGCCGGGGCCAAGGTGCTGCTGATCGAGCAGCAGCCCGTGCTGGGCGGTTCGCTCACCTACGCCCGCTTCGACATTGCCGGCACCCGCGCCAACCACCTGCGCCAGGCATTGCTCGATGCCGTCGAGGCCCACCCGAACATCCAGGTGCTGCTGCAGGCCACCTGTAATGGCTGGTTCACCGACAACTACCTGCCGGTGATCCAGCACACACGCCTGTACAAGGTGCGTGCCACTCGCTGCCTGGTCACGGCCGGTGCGTTCGACCAGCCGGTGGTGTTCCGCAACAACGACCTGCCCGGGATCATGCTGACCAGCGCCGCGCAACGGCTGATGAAGTTGTACGCGGTCAAGCCGGGGCAGCGTGCGGTGGTCCTCACCGGCCACGACGACGGCTACCTGGCCGCCCTCGACCTGCAAGATCAAGGCGTGGCCGTCGCCGCTCTGGTGGACATGCGCGGGGCGCCGGCAGACGCCGCATTGGCCAGCGAGCTCAAGCGCCGCGACATCCCTCTGCACCTGGGCAGCACCGTTTATGAAGCCCTGCACGACAAGGGCATGCGCCATGTCAGCGGCGTCGACATCCGCCCCATCACCGGCCAGGGCAAGGTGGGTACGCAAGGCCTGCGCCTGGCCTGCGACCTGCTGTGCATGTCGGCCGGCTACATGCCGGTGTATCAACTGCTGTGCCAGGCAGGCGGCAAGCTGGCCTACGACGTCGACCGTGATGCGTTCAGCCTCAGCAACTTGCCAGTCGGTCTGGCTATCGCAGGTTCGGTGAATGGCCGGCATCACCTGGACAACGTGCTCGCCGACGCGACCCGCGCCGCTGCCGAGGCGGTCACGGCGCTGGGCCTGCCAGCGCCCGCGCTGACGGCTTTCGGCCCCGAGGCCAAGGTCAACTTCCCCTGGCCGATCTTCCCGCACCCCAAGGGCAAGGACTTCGTCGATTTCGATGAAGACTTGCAGGTGCGCGACATCGTCAACGCCACCCGCAGTGGCTACCGCGACGTGCAACTGGTCAAGCGTTTCTCCACGGTGGGCATGGGCCCGTCCCAGGGCCGGCATTCGGCGCTACCCACCGCGCGCCTGGTGGCCCAGGCCACCGGGCGCAGCATCAGCGAAACCGGCGTGACCACCGCCCGGCCACCCTTTCAGGCCGAGAAGCTGGCGCATGTCGCTGGCCGTGCCTTCGACCCGTACCGGCAGACGCCGATGCACCGCCGCCATGTGGCGGCGGGCGCAAAAATGATGCCCGCCGGCACCTGGCAGCGCCCTGCGTACTATGGCAAACCCGGCGAGCGCGAACGCTGCATGCAGGAAGAAGCCCGCCATGTGCGCGAAAAGGTCGGCCTGATCGACGTCTCCACCCTGGGCGGCCTCGACGTGCGCGGCCCCGACGCCGCCGAACTGCTCGAACGCCTGTACACCTTCGGCTTTGCCAAGCTGGCCATCGGCCGCACTCGCTATGCGCTGATGACCAACGAGCATGGCGTGGTGATCGACGATGGCGTCTGCGCCCGCCTGAGCGAGCAGCATTTCTACGTCACCGCCACCACCAGTGGCGTCGACCGCATCTACCAGCAGATGCTCAAGTGGAACGCGCAGTGGCGGCTGGACGTGGACATCACCAACGTCACCGCCGCCCTGGCCGCCGTCAACCTGGCAGGCCCGCTGTCGCGTCAGGTACTGGCCACGGTGTGCGAGGGTGTGGATCTTTCGGCCGAGGCCTTCCCTTACCTGGGCGTGCGCCTGGGCAAGGTGGCCGGCATCGCGGCGCGCATCTTGCGGGTCGGTTTCGTTGGCGAGCTGGGCTATGAGGTGCATGTGCCGACGCGCCATGCCGAACGCCTGTGGGACGCCTTGATGCAGGCCGGCGCCGGGCTGGGTATCCGCCCCTTCGGCGTCGAGGCACAGCGCCTGCTGCGCCTGGAAAAGGGCCATGTGATCATCAGCCAGGACACCGACGGCATGACCCACCCGGCCGAGATCGACATGCAATGGGCAATCGGTCGCAAGAAGCCGTTTTTCGTCGGCAAACGTTCGATCGAGATCCTCGAAGCGCAGCCGCTCAAGCGCAAGCTGGTCGGCTTCACCCTGCCCAAGGGCAGCCCGCAGCCGTTGGAAGGCCACCTGGTGCTGGACGGCCCGGACATCAGCGGCAACGTCACCTCCTGCGAGTACTCGCAAACCCTCGGGCAGATCATCGGCCTGGCCTACGCCGGCGCCCATCAGGCGACGCCTGGCATGCACATCCCGATCCGCGTCGAGGACGGGGTAATGGTCAATGCCAAGGTGGTGCAACTGCCCTTCCACGACCCCGACAACCTGCGCCAGGAACGCTGAGCCATGACCAACCTGAACACGCAAGCATTCCTCTCAAACGGCCCGCAGACCTGCGCGTTGACCGACCTCACCGATTTGCCGCGGGTCGGTTTTCGGGGCAGCGACAGCGCGGGCTACCTGCAAGCGCACGGTTACCATTTGCCATCGCTCCCTAACCAGGCGCTGCGCCAGGACGACGGTGGCTGGGTGGCGCGCCTGTCGGCCAGTGAGTACCTTCTGTTGGGCAGCCTCAGCGACCAGGGCGCGAGGGTGGCCGCGCAAGAGGCCGACTGGGTGCAGGACGCCCAGCGCAACTACCTGCTGCCGCGCCAGGACAGCCATGCCTGGCTGCAGTTGTCGGGGCAGCATTGCAGCGCGGTAATGGCCAAGCTGTGTGGCGTTGACCTGCGTGCAGAGGCGTTTCCGGTCGGTGCCGTGGCGCAGACATCGGCGGCGCGGATCAACGTGATTGTGGTGAATGTGGCCAGTGAGGGGGTACCGAGGTTGCAGATCCTGTTTGATCGGCCTTCGCTGGCGTATTTTCGCGAAGCGATGCTGGATGCCATGGCGGAGTTCGATGGGCGGCTTGTCGAATGAATCCCCAAACAAGCCCACACGATCAATACAGGCCGTTCAGCACTTGAAGTTGCGCCAATCGCTCCCGTAGAAACTCGACAAACCCCTGCACCGGCCTGGCCACCTGCCGGTGCTGCGGATACACCGCCGACAACTGCAACGCCGGCGGTGTCCAGCCTTGCAGCAGGCTTACCAACCGCCCATCGGCCAACGCCTGCCCCACAATGAAGGTCGGCAGGTACGTCACCCCCATCCCGGCAATCGCCGCGTCTCTCAGCAGCTCGCCATTGTTGGCCCGCATCCGACCGGTCACCGCGATGGCCTGAGCCTTGCCACCTTGGGTGAACTGCCATTGCACCTGCCGAGAATGCCCATAGGGCAGGCAGTCATGCTCGGCCAGCGCTTCGGGCCGCTGCGGCACGCCCCGCGCTTCCAGATACGCCGGGCTGGCGCAATACACCCGCTCGACGCTGGCAATCCGCCGCGCGATCAGGCTGGAGTCCTCCAGCGCGCCGATGCGCAGGGCCAGGTCGTAGCCTTCGCCGATCAGGTCCACCGCACGGTCGCTGAGGTCCACCTCCACATCCAGCTGCGGGTGCAAGCGCAGGAACTCGGTCAGCAGGCAGCCCAGGTGCGACATGGCAAACGACAGCGGCGCACTCAGACGCAAGGTGCCGCGCAGGGCCTGTGCCTGGCCGCTGATGTCGTGCTCCACCTGTTGCACTTCGCCCAGCAGGCGCAGCGCCGACTGGTAGTAGTGCTGGCCGAGCGGCGTGGCGTCCAGGCGCCGGGTGGAGCGGTTGAGCAGGCGCACGCCCAGGCGTTCTTCGAGCTGCATCAGGCGCCGGCTGACCGATTGCTTGGACATGCCCAGGCGGTCGGCGGCAGCGGTGAAGCTGCCGGCTTCCATGACCTGGGCAAAGATACGCATGTCTTCGTAGGGGTTCATTGTCTAGCTCTTGATGACAGTCCGCCGCTTTATAGCGGTTTTCTACCCTCAGTGCAGCTGCATAATGCTTTACATTTCTACGAAAATAACACCAAGCACTGACCATATTGCACCAGCAACCATCAGTGCCATTGCTACGCTCATTCGCCGCCGCAAATATTCGGGGAATTGGTCATTATCCTCAGGATGTAACTGGCCACGGCGGATGAAGAGGTTAGGCCAAAGAACTGCACTGCTCATCCCTGCTACAACCATGAACCTCGCACGTAGGCTCAGTGTTCCTGAAAACTGAGTCTCCTCTACCAGTAACGAACTGCGCCTGAACGCGTGACACATCACCATGAAATGCCGCGAACCTGCAATGTAGAAATCAATCGCTAACCCTATAAAAATCATAACCAGAGGGGAGCACAAGAAGGCCAAACGAGCATAAATCGACCAATCCTCCAACCTAGTTATATATAAACTCATAAATTTGCTCCCCCGCCTTTTCGCCGATTACCTCTACACCTTGAGATACGCCAAAGGCTGTGGCGCCAACTGTGACTATGCCGCAGGCAGCTTTACCCCAAACTCCAAATTGGCACACGGCTACAGCAGCTGCTCTTCCAGCCCCCGCGCCCAACGCCCCACCGGCAAGCCCACCTGAGAAACTGCCGGTCTCCGTAAAACGTACTTTCTTACACTCATCGGTCTCACCTGCACGGCAAGCTTCATGTACTTTCAGGTAGGAAGCACCGGCGCCAAGTCCGATCCCAACCCAACCGCCATACTTCAGATACTTTGAGACCTTTGCCACTTCGTCCAGATGCGTCACGTAACCCGGGATCTGCCCTGGCACACCCGCTTTCTTCCAGTGATGCACCACACTCTTGGTAGAGATCCCGAGATCACGTCGTAAATTATCGTAGCTTCCCAAACCTAGCGATTTGTTCAAAAACGCCGTGCGCAATTGGCCATCCAGTTGCTTGTGGAGCTCCTTGCGCAACGCAAAAAACTCAGGGCTATTTAGATGACCATGGAGCGCAAATTGGCGTTGGTGTAAGGCTTCGATGCCTTTCAACGTATCCTTCACCTGCGACAGCCCCCGCTCCAGCATGTCCTTACCCACCCCCATTGACTGACTTGCCCCATTGAGCACCCCGGCAATCTCACCGATGTGCTTCATCATGAAGTTTGCCTCCTCCTCGGAAAGGATCGCCAGCGACGCTCTTGCCTCCTCCGCCACCATAATCAATTCGGCCTCCGCTGCACTGCAGGAAAACCCGCTGTGGGGGCTGCCGAGCACAAAAATTTCACCCGCCTTGAAACCCTCTGGGTACGTAGGATTCAAGCGCTGCAATAACGCCACTGGCAAAGGGCTGTGCGTCGCGCCAAGGCTCTGAAGCACCTGCTCGAACGACATGCTGCGTTGCACAATATGGAAGCCAGGCTCAAGTACAGACGATGAGCCGACGGGAAATGCGGGGTACGCCTGTGCAGGGCTTTGCCCTGCTATAGAAGCCGAGTGACGGGCGGCAGAGGCAGGCGATGTAGCCTGAGCAGAATGGCTGCCTGCTCTGTGCATGGCTGACTGCGCGATGACCCGGTTGCTGCCGTTTGGGCAATCACACTTGACCAGCGCCCCATCCACAACTGCCGGTTTACCTCCGATGATGAAAAAACTCACCCCTTCTACAATGACCCCGGCCTTCTTGCAGTTCGGGCACTCGGTCGTGGCATCGCCCAGGCGCAGCGCACGTCGGTTGTCCCCCCGGAAGTTCGTACTGCTGGCAATGCAGACTGCGCCTGTGGTGGTGATATCGCCATCCAGCGCTTGCCCTTTTCCATGTATCGATATGCGCGTCATGAATAGCCTCCGGCCGTAGAAAGCTGGAAGCTAGCACTGGAAAAACATGTACAGACCTGGTTCGAGGAAAATCAGAATTCCCTTACAAGAACGCCGGCGCTCATCCGCTCAGGGCTCGAACCCTTCGACAATGATGACCTCAGCTTTCGCCACACCTCGGCGATGGCCGCAGGCGTCCTGGTACAGCTCGGACCGGTAACAGGCCAGCGCCTGCTCATACGATTCGAACTCGATCACCACACTGCGCTGCGGCGTCTGCCTGCCTTCCATCGCCTCGCTGCGCCCACCCCGGGCCAGGAACCGCCCGCCGAAAGCCGCAAAGGCGGCAGGCGCACGCTGGGTGTACTGCTGGTACTGCCCAGGGTCGGTCACGTCCACGTGGGCGATCCAATACGCTTTCATCCGCTGATCTCCTGTTGCAAATCTATTTGTGTATGATGGTATACCATAATAATCACCCCATCACAGCGAGCGTGCAACATGGCTTTCAACAGCATCGAAGAACTCCTCGAAGACTACCGGCAAGGCAAAATGGTACTGCTGGTGGACGACGAGGATCGAGAAAACGAAGGCGACCTGCTGATCGCCGCCGAGCGCTGTGACGCCCAGGCCATCAACTTCATGGCCCGCGAAGCCCGTGGCCTGATCTGCCTGACCTTGACCGACGAGCACTGCCAGCGCCTGGGCCTGGAGCAGATGGTGCCGGCCAACGGCAGCGTGTTCAGCACCGCCTTCACGGTGTCGATCGAAGCCGCTACAGGCGTTACCACCGGTATTTCCGCGGCTGACCGGGCACGCACCGTGGCTGCGGCCATGGCGCCGAGCGCACGCCCCGAAGACCTGGTGCAGCCTGGGCATATCTTCCCCCTGCGTGCCCGCGAAGGCGGCGTGCTGACCCGCGCCGGCCACACCGAAGCCGGCTGCGACCTGGCCCGCCTGGCCGGTTTCAGCGCCGCTTCGGTAATCGTCGAAGTGCTCAACGACGACGGCACCATGGCCCGCCGCCCCGACCTGGAAGTGTTCGCAGCACAGCACGGTATCAAGATCGGCACCATCGCCGACCTGATCCACTACCGCCTGAGCACCGAGCAGACCATCAAGCGCATCGGCGAACGCGAACTGCCCACGGTGCACGGCACCTTCCGCCTGGTCACCTATGAAGACCACATCGAAGGCGGTGTGCACATGGCCATGGTGATGGGCGATATCCGCCGCGAACAGCCCACCCTGGTGCGCGTGCATGTGATCGACCCGCTGCGCGACCTGGTGGGCGCCGAATATGCAGGCCCGGCCAACTGGACGCTGTGGGCGGCGCTGCAGAAGGTGGCCGAGGAAGGCACCGGCGTGGTGGTGATCCTGGCCAACCATGAATCCTCGCAGGCGTTGCTCGAACGCGTGCCGCAACTGACCCAACCGGTGCGGCCTTACCAGCGCGGGCAGTCCAAGGTGTATTCGGAGGTCGGTACCGGGGCGCAGATTCTGCAGGATCTGGGCGTGGGCAAGCTGCGCCATCTGGGGCCGCCGCTGAAGTACGCCGGGCTGGCGGGGTATGAGCTGGAAGTGGTGCAGAGCATCCCCTTCGAACCCGGTGTGGAAGGCTGACACCGCCCCTACACCCAACAGCGTTGGGATGTTTGCAGAGGTGGAGTGATGGCCGGTCGCCTTCGCCTCTTGCCAAAAGTTTGGAATACCATAATATGATATCCCGTAGACCTTGAATGTGCAGGCCAGCACCTAGAATCACAATCGGCCACAAGACACTTTGTTTTAGCTGCTCCCCGAATACTGTTGGCGGGCGCACCAAAAAGCCCCGCCTCGAATAACAAAAGCAACGAGGGCGTAACCATGCTGTTGAGCAAACGTGTAACCGCAGTGCTGTCCGCCAGCCTGCTGACCCTGGCATGTCAGGCCACGCAGGCCGCTGACAGCCTGAACTTCGTCAGCTGGGGCGGTACCACCCAGGACGCCCAGAAAGAAGCATGGGCCGTACCCTTCTCCAAATCGACCAACATCAAAGTCGTCCAGGACGGCCCGACCGACTACGGCAAGCTCAAGGCCATGGTCGAGAGCGGCAACGTGCAGTGGGACGTGGTCGACGTCGAAGCCGACTTCGCCCTGCGCGCCGCCAGCGAAGGCCTGCTCGAACCGCTGGATTTCAACACGATCAAGAAAGACCGCATCGACCCACGCTTCGTCTCCGATCATGGCGTCGGCTCGTTCTTCTTCTCGTTCGTGCTCGGCTACAACGAAGGCAAGCTCGGTGCCAACAAGCCGGTGGACTGGACCTCGCTGTTCGACACCAAGACCTACCCCGGCAAGCGCGCCCTGTACAAGTGGCCGAGCCCCGGCGTACTGGAGCTGGCCTTGCTGGCCGACGGCGTCGCGCCCGACAAGCTCTACCCGCTGGACCTGGACCGCGCCTTCAAAAAACTCGACACCATCAAGAAAGACATCGTCTGGTGGGGCGGTGGCGCCCAGTCGCAGCAACTGCTGGCCTCCGGTGAAGCCTCGCTTGGCCAGTTCTGGAACGGCCGCGTCTACGCCTTGCAGCAAGACGGTGCACCGGTTGGCGTGAGCTGGAAGCAGAACCTGGTCATGGCCGACTTCCTGGTCATCCCCAAAGGCGCCAAGAACAAGGACGCGGCCATGAAGTTCCTGGCCAACGCCAGCAGCCCCGAAGGCCAGGCCGATTTCGCCAACCTCACGGCGTACGCACCGGTCAACCTGGACAGCGTGCCCAAGCTCAAAGCCGACCTCGCGCCGAACCTGCCAACCGCCTACGCCCAGGACCAGGTAACCCTGGACTTCGCCTACTGGGCGAAAAACGGCCAGGCCATCGCCGCGCGCTGGAATGAGTGGCTGGTCAAATGAAAGTCGCCATCAACGCCCTGCACAACGCGCAAGGTGCCCCCACGGGCACCGGCGCCCCGGGAACGGCCCCCCGCCGCGCAAGCCTGGGCCAGCGCTGGAAAGGCAGCCGCAACCTGCTGCCTGCCTTGCTGTTTCTTGGCCTGTTCTTCTTCGCCCCGCTGATCGGCCTGTTGCTGCGCGGTGTGCTGGAGCCGGTGCCGGGCCTGGGTAACTACGAGCAGTTGTTCGCCAACTCGGCCTACGCCCGGGTGCTGTTCAACACCTTCTCGGTGGCTGGCGTGGTAACGCTGATCAGCGTGCTGCTGGGCTTCCCGCTGGCCTGGGCGATCACCCTGGTACCCAATGGCTGGGGCCGCTGGCTGCTGAACATCGTGCTGCTGTCGATGTGGACCAGCCTGCTGGCGCGCACCTACTCGTGGCTGGTGTTGCTGCAGAGTTCGGGGGTGATCAACAAGGCGTTGATGGCCATGGGTATCATCGATACCCCGCTGGAAATGGTGCACAACCTCACCGGCGTGGTGATTGGCATGAGCTACATCATGATCCCGTTCATCGTGCTGCCGCTGCAGGCGACCATGCATGCCATCGACCCGATGGTGCTGCAAGCAGGCTCGATCTGCGGCGCCAGCCCGTGGACCAACTTCTGGAAGGTGTTCCTGCCGCTGTGCCGCTCGGGGCTGTTCTCGGGGGCGTTGATGGTGTTCGTGATGTCGCTCGGTTACTACGTCACCCCAGCCCTGCTCGGCGGTGCGCAGAACATGATGCTGCCCGAATTCATCATCCAGCAGGTGCAGTCGTTCCTCAACTGGGGCCTGGCCAGCGCCGCCGCCGCACTGCTGGTGGTCATCACCCTGGTGCTCTTCTACCTGTACCTGAAGCTGCAGCCGGAATCCCCGGTCGGCAACGCGAGGTAATCCGCCATGCTCCTGTCACCCAATGCCATGGGCCGCCCGCTGCGTACGGGCTTGTACCTGACCACCGGGGTCATCGCCGCCTTCCTGTTGCTGCCAGTGGTGTTCATCGTGCTGCTGTCGTTCGGCTCGTCCCAGTGGCTGGTATTCCCGCCACCGGGCTGGACCTTCAAATGGTATGGCCAGTTCTTCTCCAACCCTGAGTGGATGGACGCAGCCCTGGCCAGCCTCAAGGTCGCCGTGCTGACCACGGTCGCCGCAGTACTGCTGGGCCTGCCCACCGCGTTTGCCCTGGTACGTGGCCGCTTCCCCGGCCGCGAGATGCTCTACGGCCTGTTCACCATGCCGATGATCGTGCCACTGGTGATCATCGCCGTGGCCGTGTATGCGCTGTTCCTCAAATTGGGCTACACCGGCACGCTGTTCGCGTTCGTGGTCAGCCACGTGATCGTCGCCCTGCCCTTCACCATCATCTCGATCATCAACTCGCTCAAGCTGTTCGACCAGTCGATCGAGGACGCTGCGGTCATTTGCGGGGCCTCGCGCCTGCAGGCGATTTTCAAGGTGACCTTCCCGGCCATTCGCCCGGGGATGATCGCCGGCGGCCTGTTCGCCTTCCTGGTCTCGTGGGACGAAGTGGTGCTCAGCGTGATGATGGCGAGCCCCGACCTGCAGACCCTGCCCGTGAAGATGTGGACCACCCTGCGCCAGGACCTGAGCCCCGTGATCGCCGTGGCCTCGACGCTGCTGATCGGCCTGTCCCTGCTTGTGATGATTATTGCCGCCGCCCTGCGCCGGCGCACCGAAGTCAACGCCTGAGTGCCGGAGAGAACAACAATGAGTGCAGTGATCAAAGACAACGCGCACACCAAGACCCTGGTCAGCCTGCGCGGCCTGAACAAGCACTACGGCGACTTCACCGCCGTGGACAACCTCGACCTGGAAATCCAGGACGGCGAGTTCCTGACCTTTCTCGGCTCCAGCGGTTCGGGCAAGTCCACCACCCTGTCGATGCTGGCCGGTTTCGAGACCCCGAGCAGCGGCGAGATTCTGGTCGAGGGTCAATCGCTGGTGAACGTACCGCCGCACAAGCGTGATATCGGCATGGTGTTCCAGCGCTACTCGCTGTTCCCGCACCTGAACGTGCGTGACAACATCGCCTTCCCCCTGGCCATCCGCAAGCTTGGCAGCGCCGAAATCAACAAGCGGGTCGACGCCATGCTCAAGCTGGTGCAACTGGAGAAGTTCGCCCACCGCAAGCCTTCGCAGATGTCCGGCGGCCAGCAGCAGCGCGTGGCGATTGCCCGGGCGCTGGTCTACGAGCCCCGCATCCTGCTGATGGACGAACCGCTGGGCGCGCTCGACAAGAAGCTGCGTGAAGACCTGCAGGACGAACTGCGCCAGTTGCACCGGCGCTTGGGCATCACCATCGTCTATGTGACCCATGACCAGGAAGAGGCCATGCGCCTGTCCCAGCGCATCGCCATCTTCAGCCACGGCAAGATTGTCGGGCTGGGCAGTGGTTACGACCTTTACCAGAACCCGCCAAATGCGTTCGTCGCCTCGTTCCTGGGCAACTCCAACTTCCTGCGGATCAAGGCCAGCAGCAACGGCGCGGGCAGTTTCGAGGGCCAGCCTGTGGCGATCCGCCTGACCGCCGGATTGGCTGCCGGGCAGGAGGCGCTGATCATGGTGCGCCCGGAAAAAGCCTTGGCGTTGACCACTGCCCAGGCTGCGGCGCAACCCCTGCCGCCCGGCTGGAACGAGGTGGCTGCCAAGGTCGCCGAGGTGCTGTTCCTGGGTGAAAGCCAGACCTGCCATGTGGTCACCGCAGGCGGTACCGAGATGACCGTGAAGGCGCTGTCTGCGGCAGGCATGCCGATGCAGCCCGGCGACACCGTGAACGTGCGCTGGGCGGTGGCCGATGCCTGCATCTATACCGAGTGGGCAGAGAGTGACCTGAGCAAGTCGGCAGGCGCGCACTGAGGGTGCTGGGGCCGCAACGCGGCCCCAGGTGACTGTCATATTTCCATCACGCAACCGTCGTAATCTGCCGGGCAACTCTATGCCATAGGTAGCCCGGCATGCCCCGCCTGCTGCTCGCTCTACTCGCCCTGCTGCCGCTATCGGCCCTGGCCGATTCTGCCCATTTGCGCGTGCAGGGCTCCAACACCATCGGTGCTGCGCTGCTGCCGGCCTTGGTCCAAGGGCAATTGCGCTCGCAACAGGCAACCGCCATCGAGCAGGCCCCCGGCGCGCAGGCCAACGAAACCGTCATCACTGCCCGCGACGTGCGCGGGCAACCGCTGCGTATCGATATCGCCGCGCATGGTTCCAGCACTGGCTTCGCTGCCTTGGGCGGTGGCGAGGCCGACCTGGCTGCCGCCTCACGGCCGATCAACGACGCAGAAGTGCGCCAACTGCAGGCCCTGGGCAATTTGCGCGCGGCCAGCGCCGAGCAGGTCATCGGCCTGGATGGCGTGGCGGTGATCGTCCACCCCGACAACCCGCTGCCACAACTGACCACCCGGCAACTGGCGCAAATCTTCTCTGGGCAAGTCCAGCGCTGGGACCAGTTGGGCATCACCGGAGGGTCGATTCACCTTTACGCCCGCGACGACCGTTCCGGCACCTACGAAACGTTCAAGGCACTGGTGCTCGACCCTCATCAAGGCGTGCTGTCGGCCCAGGCGCAGCGCTTTGAGTCCAGTGATGAGCTGGCCGAGCGGGTCAGCAGCGACCGCCAGGCTATCGGGTTCAGCAGCCTGGCCGCAGTGCACGGGGCCAAGGTGCTGGCAGTCGCCGAGGGCGATGCGCCGGCCATGCTGCCGCAGCGCGCGCAGGTGGCCAGCGAAGATTACCCCCTGTCGCGGCGCTTGTATTTCTACCTGCCAGCCAATGCCAAACCTCAGGCCAAGGCCCTGGCCGACTTCGCCCAGAGCCCGGCTGGCCAGGCCATCGTCGCCCAGTTGGGCTTCGTCTCGCAGCAAGTCAAGGCCCAGGCTGTGCAGCCCCAGGCCGACATGCCGCCGCGCTACCGAACCCTGGCCCAGCAAGCGCAGCGGCTGAGTGTGAACTTTCGCTTCCAGGAAGGCAGTGCCAGCCTCGACAACAAGGCCTTGCGCGATGTGCAGCGGGTGTCTGACTACCTGCGCCAGGCGGGCAAGCTGCAGAGCAAGGCGGTGCTGGTGGGTTTTGGCGACCCCAAGGAAACACCGGGGCGTGCGGCGCTGCTTTCACGCTTGCGGGCGCTGGCGGTGCGCCGCGAGCTGGCACGCGATGGCGTGGACGTGCTGGAAGTGACCGGCATGGGCGATGAGCTGCCGGTAGCCGGGAATGACCAGGAACAAGGTCGCTTGCGCAATCGGCGAGTGGAAGTGTGGGTCTATTGAAGCGCCCGCGCACCAGGCAAAGAAATGTAACAGGTCGGCGTTCGGCATCCCGGGGAAACGCGGCTAGGCTCAAGCCTATGTGATACCGGGCCCCTCTGACGGCTGCCAAGCCGCCATGTCGGATCACTGTTGCCATGCAACGTCGACAATCAAGGAGGGGCTCATGACGGCTCTGCACACATTCCTCACCACCCCGTTTCTCGGTACCAGCACCTGGTTGTGGCTGGTGTTCATGGCCATCGTCATCGGTTTGCTGGTGCTCGACCTGGGCGTGCTGCACCGCCAGGACCGCGAGATCGAAATGCGCGAGAGCCTGCTGCTGTACTCGGGTTATTTCAGCGTCGGCGTGCTGTTCGGGGCCTGGGTCTGGTTCGAGCTGGGCGCGCAGTCGGCGCTGGAGTTCTACACCGGGTTCCTGGTCGAGCAGTCGCTGTCAATGGACAACGTGTTCGTCATGGCGATGATCTTCGGCTTCTTCGCCATCCCCCGCCGCTACCAGCACCGGGTATTGTTCTGGGGCATTCTGGGTGTGGTGTTCCTGCGCGCGATCATGATCGGCGTGGGTGCGACACTGGTGCAGAACTTTGAATGGGTGTTGTATATCTTCGGCGCCTTCCTGCTGTTCACCGGGGTGAAGATGGCGCTGTCGAAAGAAGACAGCCATCCAGATCTTGCCAACAACCCGATTCTGAAATTCGTGCGCCGGCACATGCGCGTTACCGACCAGATCCACGGCTCGCATTTCTTCGTGCGCCTGACCCCGCCCGGGCACAGCAAGGCGCTGCGCTATGCCACGCCGCTGTTTTTGGCGCTGGTGCTGATCGAACTGGCCGACCTGGTATTTGCCGTCGACAGCGTGCCAGCGATCTTTGCCATTACCCAAGACCCGTTCATCGTCTACACCTCGAACATCTTTGCCATCCTGGGTTTGCGTTCGCTGTACTTCGCGCTTTCGGCGTTGATGCACCGATTCGTGTACCTCAAGTATGCGCTGGCAATGGTGCTGATCTTCATCGGCTGCAAGATCTTCTACCACGGCATGGTGGGCAAGGTGCCGGCGTTGCTGTCGTTGGGGGTGACGTTTGGGCTGTTGTTGGGTGGGGTGGTGGTGTCGCTGGTGAAGACGCGGGAGGATAAGGCGACGGTGGAGGGGGATTCTCCGGAACAAGCTGCTACTGGGCAAACAACTGCGGTCAAGCCATGTGACACGAAGCAGAACTCTGTCAGTTGAGACCCTTTTCGCGGCGACTCGCCGCGAAAAGGTGTTACATAAAAGTGAAAATCAAATCTTAACTTTTGTAAATTCAAGCACCAACGTGAAAATTGCCATCCCTGTGAAGCCAACGGTGGTTAGCCATAAAGACACTACCAGTTTTCGCTTAAGCCTCGGTGGAAATGCTTGTAGCTCTTCCATCGTCAACTGCCGACGTCGCAGAGCTCGCCCTGGGAAAACAAAAAGCCAGCCGATAGTACACATTAGAACTAAACGCCATTTAAATGTGGATGTACCCAGCGTGACTTTGAGCGCTTCCAGGGCAGGATCACTCGTGACCGCAGCACATACGACGTGGTAATCGCGCGTCGAAGTGATGTAAACAATAGTAGCAACCCCTACCATACTGATAAAAAATGGCACAACAATAAACAGCAGCTTTACAATTGCCGGCCAAGCGTTAATATCCGTCATCTGATACCTCGTAAAGATACTCCCCTGCGTGCTCACCGGCTAACTCTCCAAGCTTGCTGCCAATTAGGCCACCACCTCCCGCTATTAAGATACCGCACAGTGGAGCCGCCACTCCTGCTGTACTCACGGCAAAGCCAACACACAATGTGCCAAAGGCTGCAGTGGCCACGATCGGACCTGCCATCCCACCACCAACGCCACCGCTGAATTTTCCAGCTTCTACGAAACGGGCTTTTCGGCACGCCTTTGTGCTTCCTGCCTGGCAGACCTCTTTCACATTAAGATACGACGAAGTCCCACTGAGTCCAATAGCCGCATTCCCACCATGCTTAAGGTACTTGGATAGCTTCGCCACTTTATCGAGATGCGTCGCATACCCCGGTATCTGCCCCGCCCCACCCGCTTTAGACCAATGGTGCACAAGACGCTTGGTAGAAATATTCAGACTCTTCTTGAGGCGTTCATAGTTGCCGAGGTTAAGCTGTTTATTGAGCAGCGCCGCTTTCAACTGAACATCCAGTTGCTGCAACAGCTGCCGCCGAGAGGCGAAGAACTCCCGACTGTTCAAATGCCCATGCCGCAAGAACTCACGCTGATGCAACTGCTCGATCTGGTTCAGCGTGCTCTTGACCTGCTTCAACCCTTGATCAAGCATGTCCTTGCCCACGCCCATCGACTGGCTGGCACTACTCAGCAAACCGGCGATCTCAGCCTGGTGCTGCACCATGAAGTCGGATTCCGCGAAATCGAGCGCTGCCAACGCATGGCGTGCATCCTCAGCGGCAGCCATCAGCCTGGCCTCTTCGCGGGTACAGGCATCACCATTGTCCGGGTCACCGATAACGAAGATTTCTCCCGCCTTGAACCCTTGCGCGAAGGTGGGGTTGAGCCGCTGCAAACGGGAAATCGGCAAGCTGGCGTCCTGCTCGGATAATTGCAGCAGAACGTGAGAGAACGACATGCTTTTGGGCACCACGTAGAAGCCCGGCTCCAACGTGCCTGGCATCGCAGTCACCGCACCCCGCACGAGGCTTTTCGGATGAGCGTCAGCCGCTGCGGTAGGCACTGCGCAACTGTTCGCGAATGCCTGAAGGGATGGCGTAGCCGCACCCAACGGTGCCACGACCCGATTGCTGCCGGACGGGCAACCACAGGCCACCAACGCACCGTCCATGGCCACGGCTTGACCGCCGGAGATGAAGCACCGAACGCCCTCAACCACAGTCCCTTGCTCGCCACAGCGCGGGCAACGTGTCGTTCTGTCCCCCTCCCGGAGAACCCTGCGCCCATTGCTCAAATAAGCGTGGCCGGCAGCGATGCAAACAGCACCCGTCGTGGTGATATCGCCATCTACCGCCTGGCCTTTCCCACCCAGATTGACACGCATCGGCAAGTTCCCTGTGCAAAAGTAAGGTGTCGAAACCTAACAGCTGCAATAGGGTTTTTAGTGCCCGAACGTGCAAACCAGACACTCCCTACACCAAATACGCATTTCACTTACAGCTGGCTCTCAAGTGCATTCCACGAGTACGGCACTACAACTTCCTACATCACCCACCGAATTCCCTGATTGTTCAACCCCTCCTTTTTTAGCCAGCATGCGCGTTCTCCGGACAAGGATTTCCCATGCAAAAGCTTACCCTCCCTGACATCACCCAAATACGCATCAACCGCAAGCTTGTCGCCGCAATCACCCTCCCGGTACTAGTCGTCGGCGGCCTCGCTGCATTGTTCAACGCAGTGTTGTTCTACAACGAAGCAGGCCAGATGACCCATGTGCGAACGATATTCGGCGAAGAAAAAGTTGTCGAAGACGTGGGCTATGCAACCCAATGGTTTGGCCGCAGTACTGTCTGGCGCCGGACCATCGGTGTACAGTCGGCGCTGCAAGTGGACGGGCAGGACGAAGCCCGCCGCGGGCCCCCTTCGGTAACACTGGACAACCTGCCCATCGTGTTCCTGGGCAACGTCGACGCCAAGGCCGAATTCAGCACCCAGTTTCGCCTGCCGTCAGGCGACGACTTTCTCAAGATTGCCCAGGAATACCGCACGCCGGACAACTTCCTGCAACGCGCGCTGTTGCCGGCAGTCAAGGAAACATTGCAGGCCACCGCCTCGTTGATGAGCGCCGATGACTACTACGCCGGTAACCGCAGCCACTTCGGCGCCGAATTCGAAAACCAGTTGCGCAACGGCCTGTACCTGACCAGCCGCAAGGAAATTCGTGTGCAGCGCGACAACTATCCGGCTCAGACAGCCATCCTTCAAGCCGGTACAGACCAGGGCAGCTTTGGCGATAACTCTGCGACCCGTTTCATCATCGAGAAGAAACTCGACAAGGACGGCCAGGAAATGCGTAAGCAGCAACAGTTCCGGTTGTTCGGCGTCGAAGTCGTCGATGCTCGGGTGACGCATATCGACCCTAACCCGCAATATCAGGAGCGAATGGTTCGGGTGCAGCAAGCATTGGCCGAACTGGCGGTGGCCCGGCAGAACAGGCTCAAGGAGGAAGAAGAAAAGCAACTTGTCTCTGCCCGCGGCGCCAAGGATGTCGAAGCCAAGCGCCAGGAAAGCCTGCGCCAGCAGATCGAACGCACCACCGCAGCCGAAACCGAGAAGCAACTCACGCTGATCAACGCGGAGCGAGAAAAACGGCGGGCCGAGATCGACAAGCAGACCGCTGAACTGCTGCGTGACAAGGCCCGGGTAAATGCCGAAGCCACCCGAATAACTGCCGATGCCGAGGCTCACGCACGTGAAGCATCGATCAAGGCCGATGGCGCGCTGCAAACCAAGCTTGACGCGCTGGTGCAGATCAATCGCGCCTGGGCCGATGCGGCGGCACGCGCCCCGGTGCCCAACGTGATGATGGGCGGCGGGGCAGAGTCCGGCATCGGACGCCAGGATGAAATGACCAAGCTCATGAGTGTGCTGGCAACCAAGGCTGCAAAGGATCTGGTGGTGGACCTCAAGACGCCGTGAGCCGTTGAATGCCTTCTGCCCGGCATACGAGCAAGAAGGCCACCGGCTTCATCTTGAACTGCGCAGCATCTCCACCGGCACATACTTGCCGATCTCATATTTGCCAATCGCCGCGCGGTGCACTTCGTCCGGCCCGTCGGCCAGGCGCAAGGTGCGTTGCATGGCGTACATGTACGCCAAGGGGAAGTCACCGCTCACCCCTGCCCCGCCATGCATCTGGATCGCCCGGTCGATTACCTTCAAGGCCACATTCGGCGCCACTACCTTGATCTGGGCAATTTCGCTGCGCGCCACCTTGTTGCCCACCGTGTCCATCATGTACGCCGCCTTGAGGGTCAGCAGGCGTGCCATGTCGATTTCCATGCGCGAGTCGGCGATCTTGTCGACGTTGCCGCCCAGGCGGGCCAGTGGGCGGCCGAAGGCGGTGCGTTCGACCGAGCGTTTGCACATCAACTCCAGCGCCCGCTCGGCCATGCCGACCGAACGCATGCAATGGTGGATACGGCCTGGGCCTAGGCGCCCCTGGGCGATCTCGAAACCGCGGCCCTCGCCGAGGATCACGTTTTCGTAAGGCACGCGCACATTCTCGAACAGCACCTCGGCATGGCCATGTGGCGCATCGTCGTAGCCGAACACCGGCAATGGCCGCACGATCTTCACGCCCGGCGTATCGGTCGGCACCAGCACCATCGAGTGCTGCTGGTGGCGCGGCCCCTCGGGGTCGGACAGGCCCATGAAGATCATGACCTTGCAGCGCGGGTCGCACGCGCCGGATGTCCACCACTTGCGGCCGTTGATGACCCATTCATCGCCATCACGCACGGCGGTGGCGGCCATGTTGGTGGCGTCTGACGAGGCCACGTCCGGCTCGGTCATGGCGAACGCCGAGCGGATCTCGCCGCGCAGCAGCGGCTCCAGCCATTGGCGTTTCTGCGCCTTGCTGCCATACCGCACCAGCACTTCCATATTGCCGGTATCCGGTGCCGAGCAGTTGAACGGCTCTGGCCCGAGCAGCGAGCGGCCCATGATTTCGGCCAGTGGGGCGTATTCCAGGTTGCTCAGCCCGGCGCCGTACTCCGACTCGGGCAAGAACAGGTTCCACAACCCCTCGGCGCGGGCCTTGGCCTTGAGCTCTTCCATGATCGCGGTGGGCTGCCAGCGATCACCTTCGGTGACCTGGCGCTCGAACACCGCTTCTGCGGGATAGACGTAGGCATCCATGAACGCAGTGACGCGCTCGCGCAGTGCCTGGACCTTGGGCGAATAGGCGAAATCCATCGGGGCTACCTTCACGGTTCGGAGTACATGGGCCAGAGCCTAGAGCAGCAAGCGCCCATCCACCTAGTCTATTTTCCGCGTGTATAAACATTCATAACCGATATATGATCGGGCAATAATTCCAACAATGAGCGGCGCACATGAACCTCAGCAAGGTCGACCTCAACCTGTTCATCGTCTTCGATGCGATCTACACCGAAGCCAACCTGACCCGCGCCGGGCAAATTGTCGGCATCACTCAGCCGGCGGTGTCCAATGCCCTGTCGCGACTGCGCGAAACCTTCAACGACCCGCTGTTCGTGCGTACCGCGCAAGGCATGGTGCCCACGCCCATGGCCCAGAACATCATTGGCCCGGTGCGCAACGCCCTGGCCCTGCTGCGCACGTCGGTGCAAGAAAGCCGTATCTTCAACCCGCAGCAGGCCAACAAGACCTTTCGCATCAGCATGACCGACCTGACCGAAGCGGTGATCCTGCCGCCGTTGTTCCAGCGGCTGCGCCGCCTGGCACCTGCTGTGCTGATTGAAAGCTTCCTGTGCAAACGGCGCGAAACCACCAAGGAACTGGCGGCCGGGCGCCTGGATTTCGCGGTCGATGCCCCGCTGAACACCGACCCTCAGGTGCGCCACGTCAAACTGATGCAAGACCGCTACGTCTGCGCCCTGCGCCAAGGCCACCCGCTGGCCGACAGCAAACTGACCCTGGACAGCTATCTGGGCATGACCCATATCCATATTTCCAGCCGCCGCAATGGCCTGGGCTATGTTGACCTGGCCTTGGGCAAGATGGGCGTACAGCGCAAGGTTGCCTTGCGCTCACAGCATTACCTGATGGCTTCGCAGGTGTTGCAGCAGACCGACATGGCCATGACTGTCCCCGAACGTTTCGCCCGCCGTCATCAATTGCGCTACCAGCCATTGCCGGTGGACGTACCGGCGCTGGAAACGCACTTGTACTGGCACGAGAGCACTGACCAAGACCCTGCCAACCGCTGGATGCGCGAGCAGATCATCGAGTTGTGCGAACGGGTTGTGGCCGAGGAAGAACGCGCGCTGGCGCCGGCCTGAGGCGATTGCCAAAGGTCGTTTACGCCGAGTATTGATAATTAATTTCTCCAGAAACGGGCAAAGCGAGAATTATTTTCCAAGCCTGGGCACAATCAGCCAGGCATAAGACAAAAACCATCAGCCCACGGGCGGGTACGCTTGCACCAACGATCATCGAATCCAACGTGACAGACACGGACCCACCCCATGCCCAGCGCCCCGCTCTACTTCGACTACGCCGCCACCACCCCCGTTGACGACCGCGTCATCGAAACGATGCTCGCCTGCCTTGGCCGCCACGCCAACTTCGGCAACCCCGCCTCCAGTGGCCATGCCTATGGTCAGGCTGCCCGCAACGCGGTGGAACAGGCACGCCAGCAGGTGGCCGAACGCGTTGGCGCCCGTGCCGATCAGTTGGTATGGACGTCGGGCGCGACCGAATCCAACAACCTCGCACTCAAAGGCACCGCCCAAGGCATCGGCCAACCGGGCCACCTGATCACCAGCCAGCTGGAACACAAGGCCGTGCTCGACACGGTCGCTGAACTGGAGCGCCAAGGCTGGTCCATCACGCGCCTGGCAGCGGATGCGGGCGGGCTGATTCAGCCCGATGCCGTGCAGGCGGCATTGCGCGCCGATACCCGCCTGGTCTCGCTGATGGCGGTCAACAACGAACTGGGTACCGTGACCGATTTCGCCGCCATTGGTGAGCGTGTGCGTGCCCATGGGGCGCTGTTGCATGTGGACGCGGCCCAGGCGGTGGGCAAGCTGGCCATCGACCTTGCGGCAATGGCGGTGGACCTGATGTCGTTCTCGGCCCACAAAGCCTATGGCCCCAAAGGCATCGGCGCGCTCTACGTCGGCCCGCGTGCCCGCGAACTGATGCGCGCGCAGATGCACGGCGGTGGGCATGAGCAGGGGCTGCGTTCCGGCACCCTGGCAACCCACCAGATCGTCGGTATGGGTAGCGCCTTCGCCCTGGCGGGCCAGCCGGGCGACAGTGAACACCAGCGCATCGAACAACTGGCCCAGCGCCTGCGCGACGGGTTGCTGGCCTTGCCGGCGGTAAGCCTCAATGGCTGTGCCACGCAGCGCATCCCGCATACCTTGAACCTGTGTATCGATAGCCAAGGCTTCAACAGTGCCGCGTTGGCCGGTGAGTTGGCGTTGTCGACCACGTCGGCCTGCAACTCGGCGAGCAATGCGCCCTCGCATGTGCTGCTGGCCCTGGGGCTGGATGAACGCCGGGCGCGCAACAGCGTGCGTTTGAGTATCGGACGCTTCAGCACCGAGGCCGAAGTGGATAAAGCACTCGAGGTGTTCGCCAGGGTCACAGCGGCGGCTTCGCTGGCGCTCTGGTAAGGCGCAAAGCAGGGGCCGGTCGGCGGCCCCTGGTGCTATCACAAGAAGGTAAATACCTTCGCAGCCGGCAACCGCGACTTGTTCAGCCCCGCATTGAAATCACCCTCGCTACGGTAGCCCAGGCTCAGGATCACCACACTGGTAAAGCCCTGCTCACGCAAGCCCAGTTCGGCATCCAGTACCTTGCTGTCGAAGCCTTCGATGGGCGTGGCATCCAGGCCATGCGCCGCCGCGCCGAGCAGCGCGGTGCCAAAGGCCAGGTAGGTCTGCTTTTCCATCCAGTGCTGCACGTCTTTCTGGTCGAAACGGTGCAGGTCGACGTAATGGCGACGGCTCTGGTTCTGCGCCGCGCGGGCCTGCTCGTCGCGAAAACGACCATCGGCGGCTTCCTGGTCTAGCAGCGCCTGCAGATGAGCCTCGGGCATTTCGGTACGGGTGCAGAACACGATCACATGGGACGCATCGAGGATCTTCGGCGAGTTGTAGGCAAAACGGTCCTGGGTGCTCTTGGCCAACCGTGCCTTGCCTTCGGCACTGTCGGCGACGACGAAGTGCCACGGCTGGGAGTTGACCGAGGACGGGCTGTGGCGCAGTTGCTCGAGCAACGCGTCGATCGTGGCCTGAGGAATGCGGCGCGAGGCGTCGTAAGCCTTGGTGGTGTAGCGGCGCTTGGCCAGGGAAACGGTATCCATGCAACAACTCCTGCGGTGAATGGGATTTGTCGCGCATGTTATCTTTCCTGCAAAAAAGAAAAACCGGCACAATGCAGCAACACTTTCATCTCAGGAGTGAAAATGCTACGCATCGCCGACCTCGAACTGTTCGTGCGCAGCAGCGTGCTGGGCAGCTTCACAGCCGCCGCCCACGAGGCCGAACTGCTGCCGGGCCAGGTGGCGGCCGCCATCAAGCGCCTGGAGCGTGAGCTGGACGTGCGCCTGTTCGCGCGCACTACTCGCAGCCTGCGCCTGACCGCCGAGGGCGAGCTGTACCTGCCAACGGCGCAGAACGTGCTGGAAAGCCTGCGCCAAGGCCGCGAGGACCTGCACGGCAACGCCAGTACCTTGCGCGGGACCCTGCAGGTTTCGGCACCTTCGGACATGGGCCGCAACATGCTGCTGCCTTGGCTGAGCGCGTTCCGTCGCGAGCACCCGGCGCTGCACCTGCGCTTCTTTCTGTCCGACCAGATGGCCGACCTCAATCGCGACCCGGTGGACATCGCCATCCGCTATGGCCTCAACCAGGACGCCAACTACATCGCCCTGCCCCTGGCCAACTGGAACCGTCGGGTGCTGGTTGCCTCCCCGGACTACCTGGCGCGCCACGGCCGGCCGCAGACACCGGAGGCACTGCAGCAACATGCCTGCCTGTTGTACCTGCAACAGAACCGGGTGTATGACAAATGGCGGGTGGGCAACCGCACCGTGCAGGTACGGGGGCCGCTGGTCAGCGACGACGCCGACGTGATCCGCCGACTGGCCCTGCTAGGTGAAGGCATCGTCTATAAATCGTGGCTGGATGTGAGCGCCGACATCGAGGCGGGCGAGCTGGAGATCCTATTGCCCGAGTACCTGGGCGAGCCGACGCCGGTCACCTTGGTCTGCCCACACCGCAAGCAGCTGACCCCGGCAGTGACGCAGTTGCACCTGTGGCTGCGCGAGCGCTTCGAAGCCCTGCGGCCCCGGCTGCTGAACAAGGGCTGCACAATCGTTCCAGACTGATACGGGCACTTGCGCTAAGGTAGCGTTTTACCCACGGGCTGCCCCCATGAGCAACTGGATCGACCTCAAACAAGACGCCGACACCGGCATCGAGTCGGTCCGCGCGCATTTCATCGGGCATGCCTACGACCCCCACTGGCATGACAGTTTTCTGGTTGGCATCACCGAGCAAGGCGTGCAGCAGTTCAACTGCCGGCGGGTGCGCCATCGCAGCACGCCGGGGCAGGTGTTTCTGCTGGAGCCCGGCGACCTCCACGACGGCCTCGCGCCGACCGAGGAAGGCTTTACCTACTCGACGCTGTACCTGGAGCCTGCATGGCTCGAAGACCAGTTACGAACGCTGTTCGAGCATGCACCCAGCGCCAGCCTGCCCAGCTTTGCCGATACCCTGTGCCACGACGCGCGCCTGGTACAGGCCACCCGGTTGGCCTTTCACACCGTACACAATCAGGACTTGCGCATCGTCCGCCAGACGGCCATGGACGACCTGCTCGCCTGCCTGACCCGCCACCTGCACTGGCGCAAACGCCTCAACCCGGACCCTCGCCTGCCGCTGACCGCTCAGCGCGCACGTGACTACCTGCATGCCCACCTGGACCGTGACATCGGCCTGGAAGACCTGGCCCAGGCTTGTGGCGTCGATCGTTTTCGCCTGACCCGTGCCTTCAAGGCCGCGTTCGGCCTGGCACCGCACGCGTACCTGATCCAGTTGCGCCTGGCCCGCGCCCGGCGCCTGCTCGCCCAAGGCCAGACGCCCGCTGAAGTGGCCATGGCGCTGGGTTTTTCCGACCAGAGCCACCTGGGTCGCTGGTTCCGCCGGGCCTATCGGTTGACCCCGGCCGACTACCGCAGGCGTTGCTCAAACCTTCCAGACTGACGGCAGCCTGACGGCGAACATGGTGCTTCGACCCCTCGGAGCTTTGTGTCATGTCGCAGTCGTTATTGCCCTTCATCCTCTTCGCCCTGGTTGCCAGCATCAGCCCGGGGCCGACCAACTTGTTGATTCTGGCGCACGGTGCACGGCAGGGCCTGCGCGCAAGCGTGGCCCCCATCCTGGCCGGCTGTGGCGCAGCGGCGGCGGTGGTGCTGCTGGTCGGGCTTGGGCTGGGCGAGCTGTTACTGCGTCATCCCCTGGCCCAGCAACTGATGAGCTGGGCTGGCGTGCTGTGGTTGAGCTGGCTGGCCTGGCGCATTCTGCGCAGCGCCGGGCAGCCTTTGGACCTCAGCGCAGACAAGCCTTTCGATGCATTCAGCGCAGCTGCGCTGCAAGTGGTCAACCCGAAAGTGTGGATGATGGCAGTGGCGGTGATCGGGGTATTTGCCGCGCCGGCGCTGCCGGTATGGCAGTTGGCGCTGGTGTTTCTGCTGATCGCCCTGCCGTGCATGACGGCCTGGGCGCTGCTGGGGGTGGGCAGTGCACGCTGGTTGCAGGCCCCTGCGCGGTTGCTGTGGTTCAACCGAGGGTTGGCGGGGATGTTGCTGGTGTCGGCCTGGGCGGCGCTGCTTGGTTGAATTTGATGGTGGCTGCGCCGGCCGCTTCTCGGGCAAACCCACGAAGCGGCCGGCACGGTCAATCAGGTGCCCAAGGCTTCGCGAAAGCGCCGCGTGCTGGCGAAGGCCAGGGCCAAGCCCACCACCGCCACACAACCTCCGACCAGGCCAATATAGGCCACATCCATCTGGCTGCTGACGATACTGCCCAGCAGTGCCCCACCGCCGATCCCGATGTTGTAGATACCCGAGAACAAGGCCATGGCCACGTCAGTGGCATCGGACGCCAGCTTCAAGGTCTTGGACTGCAACGACAGGCTGAAGCTCAGGATCGCCACGCCCCAGAACATGCTCAACGCACAAAACACGTAGAAGTTGCCCGACAGCGGCAACAGCAACAGCAGGCAAGCCGCCAGCAGGCCGATCGAACCCACCAGAAAGCCTTGGGGGAAACGCTCACTGTAGCGGCTGAACAGCACCGAACCGAACACCCCGGCGCCACCGAACAACAGCAGCAACAACGTAGTGCGCTCGCCACTGATCTGCGCCACGTTCAGGGCGAAGGGTTCGATGTAGCTGTAGGCAGTGAACTGTGCGGTGATCACCAGCGTCACCAGCAGGTAGGTGACGACCAGGGCCGGGCGCTTGAACAGAATCGGCAGGCTGCGTAGCGAACCGGAGTTCTGGCTTGGCAGCAGCGGCAACGACTTCATCAAGCAAAGCATGGTGGCCAATGCCACCCCGGCTATGCTCAGGAACGTTACCCGCCAGCCCAAGGCTTCCCCTACCACGCGGCCCAGTGGAATACCCAACACCATCGCCAGGGTGGTGCCGGTGGCCAGCAGGCCGAGTGCCTTGGCCTGCTGGCCAGGCGGCGCCACGCGCACTGCCAGCGACGCAGTGATGGCCCAGAACACGGCATGGGCCAGGGCGATGCCGATGCGGCTCACCAGCAGCATGGCAAAGCTCTGCGACAGCCACGACAACAGGTGGCTGACGATGAACACCAGAAACACGAACAACAGCAGGCGCCGTCGCTCGATGTTGCGGGTCAGCAGCATCATCGGCAGCGACGCCAGGGCGACCACCCAGGCATAGATGGTCAGCATCAGGCCGACCTGAGCGGTGCTCATGTCGAAGCTGCGGCCAATGTCGCTGAGCAGCGCCACCGGGACGAATTCGGTGGTGTTGAAGATGAAGGCCGCCAAGGCCAGGGCAATGACGCTCAGCCAGCTGCCGCCACCGGTGGTCGGCGGCAGGTCGGTGGGTATGGGTCCGTTCATGGGTGGAATTCTATGCTCCGCAGGCATGGCGAAAAGACGCGCGTCAGGGGCCAAGTATCGGCCGCGCTGAGGCACGGGTTTGTTATTGGAAGGAATGCCGGCATGGTACGCGTCAATACCAGGCCTCACAACCCGCGCACATTGCGCGTAACATGCGCGCTTTGTGTGAACTGCAAGCGGAACAAGGAGCCCGATCCGCCCATGGACAAGCAACAACCCCAGCAGCAGTGGCAGCAGGCGGTCACCGCCTACGCCCAGGCCATCAACCGCTACGTCGCGCAAGGCTGCGAGCAGGGCTGGGATGACCTCGAAGAACCCCAGCACGCTGCCACAGAGCACTTGCTCGACGCCTGGCAGGCCGCCCTGCAAGCGATCAACCAGCCGGGGGTAGACGAACAGCAACGCCAGGCCTTCCGCACGGCCTGGCCGCCTGCACACCTGCCGCTGGTGCCATTGCTCGACACGCATGGGCAAGGTATCAGCAATGTCTTGCTGCTGGACGACGGCAGCCTGCTCGCACGCATTGGCATGCCCTATGAAAAGGGCCAGGTAGTACGCATCGATCAGCAGGGCGTGACGCCGGTCATCGGTATCGAGCATTTCGGCCGTTGCCCGCAACGCCGCTACTTTGCCCTGGCCAACGCCGAGGGCGTGCGCGTGACCGATGGCTGGGGCGGCCCGCAGGTCGCCCGGCTGCCCTGGCCTAGTGGGTTGGAGGGGCTGCCAGCCGGTTACCCCTTCGACCCTTTCGACCTGCCGCCGACACCCACCACGCTGGTGCCCTTCGCCCAGGGCCAACGGGTACTGCTGGTGAGCGCCGAGGGCATCTTCCTACTGGCGGCCGAAGGCGCCACCCGGCTGCTGCCGCGCCAATCGCAAATACTCGAAGAGCTGGCCGAAGGCACCGACCCGGACGATATCGCCTTGGGCCTGGCCATGGAGCATGGTGCGGTGTCGCCGGATGGGCGCCTGATCGTGGTCGGCGAGCAGAGCAGCCGCCATGTGGTGTTGAACGATCAGTTGGCGTTGGTGGCACAGATAGGCCCAGGGGGTGAGTACCCGCATTTCGCCCTGTTCAACCGCCGCGGCGACCAGTTGATCGTCAATGCCTGCCACTTCTACAACGGCGGCACGCTCGGGGTGCGCGTGGCCGACCTGCCGGGGCTGGATACCGACTACTACAGTGAAGACCCACGCACACCGCTGCTACAGGATGGGGCGCGGGTTTACGCTGGGGTCGCAGGCGATGGCGAGTATATCGTCGGTGACGCCTACGGCTATTTGCGGGCCTTTGGCGAGGATGGCGCGGAACACTGGCAGCACTACCTGGGTTCGACCATCAGTGCCATGGACCTCAGCGCGGACGGGCGCACGCTGGTTGCGGCGAGCCATGCCGGCTTCATTTCGGTGATTGCCCTGGGCAGCGGGCGGCCTGAATGGCAGATCGGCACCGGCGCGCATGGCGAAGTGCGGCGGTGGTTGTTCTGGAAGGGGTGGGACAAGGCGCTGGTCTGGTAAAT
>NZ_JANIAG010000062.1:0-29041 GCF_028682155.1 Pseudomonas sp. 39004 | reverse complement strand
GAAACAAATGTAGGAGCGAGCTTCGCTCGCGATGCGCCGCGCGGGCGGCGCTCGATCTCACAGGCGCCAAAACCCTATCGCCCGGCGCCTGTCAGCCATCACGCCGCAAATCCGGCGGAATCGGCAGATCGTCTTTCAAAGGCTCCGGCCGCTTGCCCTTGCCCGACCGGTACTGACGAATCTGGAACACATACGCCAACACCTGCGCCACCGCCAGGTACAACCCGGCAGGGATCTCATGCTCAAGCTCGGTGGAGTAATAGATCGCCCGCGCCAGGGCCGGCGACTCAAGAATCTGCACCTTGTGCGCAACGCCGATTTCGCGAATCTTCAGTGCCATGAAATCAGTACCCTTGGCCAGCAACAGCGGCGCCGCCCCGCCCTTCTCCGGGTCGTATTGCAGCGCCACCGCATAGTGCGTCGGGTTGGTGATGATCACGTCCGCCTGCGGCACCGCGGCCATCATGCGCCGTTGCGATGCTTCGCGCTGCAACTGGCGAATACGCTGCTTGACCTCAGGCTTGCCCTCCGAGTCCTTGTACTCGTCGCGCACTTCCTGCTTGGTCATCTTCATTTTCTTGTGCGTCTGCCACAGCTGGAACGGCACGTCCGCTGCCGCGATCAACAGCAACCCCGCCGACATCCACAACGCACTCCAACCCACCACCTGCAAACTGTGGATGATCGCCTGCTCCAGCGGCTCGTTGGCAATCGACAACAACGCCTGGCGGTCACTGACCAGCACCACCACCGCCACGATCAGGATCGCGAAGAACTTGACCAGCGCCTTGAGCAGTTCGGTCAGGGAATTCATCGAGAACATCCGCTTGATCCCCGACAGCGGGCTCATGCGGCTGAATTTCGGCTGCAGCAGGCTGCCGGAAAATACAAAACCGCCCAGCGCGATCGGGGCAACGAACGAGATCACGAACAGCAAGATCAGCACCGGCTGCACCGCCCAGATCGCCATCTTGCCGGAGGCCAGCAGGAATGCGCCCATCGACCGCTCGTCGACGATGATCTCGCGGGTCAGGCTGAAGTTCATGCGCATCAGGTTCAGCAGCGTCTCGGCCAGGTGCCCGCCAAACATCAGCAGGCCACCGGCGCCGGCCAGGGTCACCGCCACGGTGTTCAGCTCCTTGGAGCGGGCAACCTCGCCTTTTTCACGCGCGTCGCGTTTGCGCTTTTCGGTGGGGTCTTCTGTCTTGTCCTGACCGCTCTCGCTTTCAGCCATGCTCAGCGCGCCCTCGCCAGATCACGCAGCCATTGCAGCGCATCGCTGGCCAATGCCTGGTAGTGGGAAAGAATATCGGCCAGGCCGACCCAGAAAATCCCCATGCCCATGACCAGGGTCAGCGGGAAGCCGATAGAGAAGATGTTCAGCTGCGGCGCCGCCCGCGTCATCACGCCAAAGGCGATGTTCACCACCAGCAAGGCTGCGATCACCGGCAAGATCAGCAACAGCCCGGCGCCGAACACCCAGCCCAGGCGCCCGGCCATTTCCCAGAACTGATTGACCACCAGCGCATTGCCCACTGGCAAGGTGGTGAAGCTTTCGGTGAGCACCTCGAACACCACCAGGTGCCCGTTCATCAACAGAAACAGCACGCTGATCAGCATGGTCATGAACTGGCTGATCACCGTGACGTTGACACCGTTGGCCGGGTCGACCATCGAGGCGAAGGCCATGCCCATCTGCACCGCGACGATCTGGCCGGCGATGACGAAGGCCTGGAACAGCAACTGCAGCGAGAAACCGAACAACGCCCCGACGATGACCTGCTCACCACACAGCAGCAGCCCCCGCAGGCTCAACGGGTCGAATTCGGGTAACGGCGGCAGCGCGGGCACGATCACCACGGTGATGGCCACCGCCACGTACAGGCGCACCCGCGCCGGCAGCATGCGCGTGCCGAAGATCGGCATGGTCATCAGCACCGCCGTCACCCGGAACAACGGCAGGATGAAGGTGGCGACCCAGGTGCCGATCTGCGCGTCGGTCAGCTCCAGCATGGCCGTGTCAACCGATCAGCTGCGGGATGCTGGTGTAGAGGGTGGTGATGTATTCCATGAACTTCTGCACCAGCCACGGCCCGGCGACGATCAGCGTAACCAGCATCACCAGCAGGCGCGGCAGAAAGCTCAGGGTCTGTTCGTTGATCTGCGTGGCAGCCTGGAACATCGCCACCATCAGGCCCACCAGCAGGCTCGGCACCACCAGGATGGCGACCATCAGCGTGGTCATCCAGAGGGCATCGCGGAACAGGTCGACAGCAACTTCAGGTGTCATGCGTGGCTCTCCTTGGCAGCGTCAGACGCCGCCGAAACTACTGGCCAGGGTGCCCATGATCAGCGCCCAGCCATCGACCAGGACGAACAGCATGATCTTGAACGGCAACGAAATGATCAGCGGTGACAGCATCATCATACCCATCGCCATCAGCACGCTGGCGACCACCATGTCGATGATCAGGAACGGGATGAAGATCATGAAACCGATCTGGAACGCGGTTTTGAGCTCGGAAGTGACGAAGGCCGGCACCAGGATGGTCAGCGGCACCTGGTCGGGGCCGGCGATATCGGTGCGCTTGGACAGGCGCATGAACAGGTCCAGGTCGCTCTGCCGGGTTTGCGCCAGCATGAAGTCCTTCAGCGGCCCCTGGGCCTTGTCGATGGCCTGCTGGGCGGTCATCTGTTCCTTCAGGTACGGCTGCAGGGCATCCTGGTTCACCCGGTCGAACACCGGCGCCATGATGAACATGGTCAAGAACAGCGCCATGCCGGTCAGAATCTGGTTCGAAGGCGTCTGCTGCAAACCCAGGGCCTGACGCAAAATCGAGAAGACGATGATGATGCGGGTGAAGCTGGTCATCAGGATGACGAACGCCGGGATGAAACTCAGCGCCGTCATGATCAGCAGGATCTGCAGGCTGACCGAATACTCCTGCTGCCCGTCCGCCCCATTGGACAGGGTAATGGCCGGGATCGACAACGGGTCGGCGGCCAGGGCCAACGGCGCGGCCAACAGCAGCGCCAGAGTCAACATCATGCGCAGCACGCCGATCATCACTTGTTGTCCTTAGGGTCCTTGCCCATCAGCTCCATCAGCCGCTGGGCGAACTCCGGCGTCGCCTGACGCGCAGTGGCGGGCACTTCCACGGGTTCGGCCAGCACATGCAAAGCCTCGATACTGCCTGGGGTATGGCCGATCAGGATCTGCTCCTTGCCGACCTGCACCAGCAACAGCCGGTCACGCGGGCCAATGGCCCGGCTGCCGACGATCTCGATCACCTGCCCACCCTTGACCGCCGTGCCTTGCATACGGCGCAACAACCAGGCCAGGAAGAAGATCAGGCCCACCACCAGCAGCAGGCCAAAGACCATCTGCGCCAGTTGCCCACTCAGGCTGCCGGGTGCGGCGGCGGTGGTCGCCGCAGGGCTGGCCGCCGCACAGACCAACTGGCTGGCGAACAGCCCGGCAAAGGCTGCGCCGGCGCGCATCGAGCCCTTCACTCAGCGCAGCTTCTTGATACGTTCGCTGGGGCTGATCACGTCGGTCAGGCGGATGCCGAACTTCTCGTTGACCACCACCACTTCGCCATGGGCGATCAAGGTGCCGTTGACCAGCACGTCGAGCGGCTCACCGGCGAGGCGATCGAGCTCGATCACCGATCCCTGGTTGAGCTGCAGCAGGTTGCGGATGTTGATCTCGGTGCTGCCCACTTCCATGGAAATGTTCACCGGGATATCCAGGATCACGTCCAGGTTGGGGCCTTCAAGGCTGACGTTTTCGTTCGGCCGCGGCGAGCTGGCGAACTCTTCCATCGGCAGGCGGCCCGCGCCGCTGTTGCCGGTGTCGCCGCCCAGCAGCGCATCGATATCGGCCTGGCCGGCGTCACCGGTTTCCTCCAGCGCCGCGGCCCATTCGTCGGCCAGGGCCTGGTCCTCTGGGGAGGTGATCTCGTTTTCGTTAGCCATGATTTCCTCGACAGGCATTCAATTCGTAGTGAGCGACCGGCACGCCGTCAGCGGCGTTCGATCGGGTCGATGATCTGCAGCGCCAGGTTGCCCTTGTGCGAGCCCAGGCGCGCCTTGAATGACGGCACGCCGTTGGCGCGCAGCACCAGGTGCTCGGGCAGCTCCACCGGGATCACATCGCCCGGCTGCATGTGCAGGATGTCGCGCAGCTTCAGCTGGCGGCGGGCAACGGTGGCGGTCAAGGGCACGGCAACGTCCAGCACGTCCTCGCGCAGGGCCTTGACCCAGCGCTCGTCCTGGTCGTCCAGGTCGGACTGGAAGCCGGCATCGAGCATCTCGCGCACCGGCTCGATCATCGAGTACGGCATGGTCACGTGCAGGTCGCCGCCACCGCCGTCCAGCTCGATGTGGAAGGTCGACACCACCACCGCCTCACTGGGGCCGACGATGTTGGCCATGGCCGGGTTGACCTCGGAGTTCATGTACTCGAAGTTGACCGGCATGATCGCCTGCCAGGCTTCCTTGAGGTCGACGAAGCACTGGTCAAGGACCATGCGCACCACCCGCAGCTCGGTCGGGGTGAACTCACGGCCTTCGATCTTGGCGTGACGGCCGTCACCCCCGAAGAAGTTGTCCACCAGCTTGAACACCAGCTTGGCGTCGAGGATGAACAGCGAAGTGCCACGCAGCGGCTTGATTTTGACCAGGTTGAGGCTGGTCGGCACATACAGCGAATGCACGTACTCGCCGAACTTCATCACCTGCACGCCGCCCACCGCCACGTCGGCGGAGCGGCGCAGCAGGTTGAACATGCTGATGCGGGTGTAGCGGGCAAAGCGCTCGTTGATCATTTCCAGGGTCGGCATGCGACCGCGCACGATCCGATCCTGGCTGGTCAGGTCGTAGCTTTTGATACTGCCTGGCTCGGAAGCGCTTTCGGTCTGCACCAGACCGTCGTCGACACCGTGCAACAGCGCATCGATTTCATCCTGGGACAGCAGGTCCTGTACGGCCATTGCGGACTCCTACTGCAATACGAAATTGGTGAACAGCAACTGGTCGATGACCGGCTTGCCGACTTCCTTCTGGGCGACTTCCTGGACCACCGCGGTGGCTTTCTGACGCAGCATTTCCTGCCCGACCGGGCTGCTGGCCAAGGTATCGAAGCCTTGCCCGGAGAACATCATCACCAGGTTGTTGCGAATCACCGGCATGTGCACCTTGAGGGCGTCCAGGTCGGCCTGGTTGCGGCCTTGCAAGGTGATGCTCAGTTGCATGTAGCGCTGGCGACCGTTCTGGTTGAAATTGACCACGAAGGCTGGGGTGAGGGCTTCGTAGAGGGCCGCGGGCTTGGCGTTGGCAGCGGCCGGGTCGGTTGCGGGGGCCGGCTCGCTCTTGTGCATGATGAACCAGGTGGCGCCCACCGAAAGGCCGATTGCCAGTACCAGGCCCAGCACCAACAGCAGGATCAGCTTGAGTTTGCCTTTAGTGGCGGGGTCTTTTACTGCTTCGGTTTTCGCCATGCCAATAATCCGTCGTCCATCGGGGGTTCACAGGAGGATGACGTGGCTTGAGCAAGTGTTATGCCAGGTTTTGGGGAGGGGATGGAATGAGGTTCGGAGGGGTTTGTCGTTGGGTTTGTCGTTGGATGTGCAGCGCCTGTGAGATCGAGCGCCGCCCGCGCGGCGCATCGCGAGCGAAGCTCGCTCCTACATTTGTTTCGGGCCAGTTATTCCTGAGGCATTTGCGCGCGGCCCCTTGGTGCCCGCCTCGATATCGCGCCGTACAAACAAGGCGGTCGCGCGCGCAGGTACAGGCGTTACTGGCCGAAACAAATGTAGGAGCGAGCTTCGCTCGCGATGCGCCGCGCGGGCGGCGCTCGATCTCACAGGCGCTAAAACCCTAAAGCCCTACACCCTCGCCTCACGCGTAATAATCAACCGCACTGTCGCCAATCACCACCTGCTGCTCAACCGCGCCAGCGCTCTCGCCCTGTTCTACGCCGCCCTGCGCGGCCCGCTGCCGTGCCGCAACCCCAGACAGATTACTGCCCTGCTCCTGCGCCTGCTGGTGTTGCTGCTGCCCCCGCGACTGGTCAGCAACGTTGACATCCGGCTGCGCCAACCCCTGCTGGGCAAACAGCTCCCGCAGGCGGTGCAGCTGGCTATCGAGCGCATCACGCACCCCAGCGTGGCCGCTGATGAACGTCACTTGGGTCGACTGGTCCGTCGCAACATTGACGCGAATGTCCAGCCGCCCCAACTCCGCCGGTTCCAACTGGATATCCGCCGATTTGAGGTTCTGGCTGGACAAGTACATGACCCGATTGACCAGGCCCTCGGTCCAGGCGCTCTGGTTCATCGGCAGCGGCTGGTGCAATGGGCTGGCATTCGCCGGCACGGCATTGGCGGTCTTTGGCGTGGCCGCTTGGGTCAGGCTGGCCAGGCGATCGGCGAAATCGTCGATGCGCGTGTCGCTGCTGGCTGCCTTGGTGTCTTTCAAGCCATCTTCGAGCAGCGCGCCGAACGCTTTGTCACCCGGCTCGCCCGGCTCACCCTCGGCGTTGTCGATCAGGTTCGCCAAGGTATTGACGCTAGCCTCGTCGGCCTGGGCCTGGGAAGGGTCCACAGCGTGTGCCGAGGTGGTGCCCTTGGCCTGGGCGCTCTGCTCCAGCGCCAGGCGCAAGGTCGGCAGGTTGGCCAAGGGGTCGGCGTCAGGGTCAAAGGCTTCTTCGGCGGGCGCCTCTTCTGGCAGCGCAGCGCTCGCCAGCGACTGCGCAGCGGCAGCTTGCAGCACCGGCGCGACCGCCTCGGCCTGGGCTTGAATCAGTTGCGCACCGGGTTGCGCATCGGTGACCTGGCCGGCCACCAGGTTGGCGTCGCTCAGCCCCGTATCGGCCTGATCATCGCTTGGCAATTTGTTGCCGTCATCGGCAACCGCTGGCTTGTCGGCAGCCTCTTTTTTGCCGCCTTGCGCCGGCTCTGGCTTGTCCTTGGGCTTGGCCTGGGCGACCTTGTCGTCCTGCCCGAAGGTTTTCTGTTTGGCCATGACTTGATCGAAGCCGCCGCCCGCGTCGCCCAGCGCCTGCAACGGCTTGTCCGCCATCGAGCTGGCCGCTCGCGACGACTTGCCTACGGCGTTTGCTTGCAACAAAGGATTGGGTGCGACAGGCATTGAGCGGTCTCCGCGCCAGAAACTGAGTAATCATCCGGGCAAAGACAGGCAAGACTCAGGCCAAGTGTGCATCAGCCTGCCGAGATGCGGTGCTCCTCACCGCGGTAGAAGCGCCGAACCTCCACATATTCAAGGTCGATGCGGTTGATCAGATCCTCGATACCATACAAGGGTGGCTGCCGTACGCGGTCTTCCAGTTGCTGACACAAGCCGGCCAGGGCGACAGCGCCCATGTTGCTGCTGCTGCCCTTGAAACTATGCGCGGCCGAACCCAGCTCGTCGGCACTCTTGGCGGCGTGCAATTCGCTCAGGCGCCGCTCGGAGTCATCCAGGAATGTCTGCACCAGATGCAGGTAGCCATCCTCCATGACCTCACGCAGATCACTGAGCACCTTGTAGTCGATATGAATCTCAGTCACTTGTTCACTCCTTGATCAAGCCAGATTATGCCCGAGCCAGGGCGTGACCCTCTACAAAAGCGCTCACCCCAAGCACTCACCAGACGAACTCGACCCGCGCGCAGCGGCCACCTTCGCACCACTGAGCGTCGCTGCCGAGGCGCCGTACCAGGTTCACACCTCGGCCACTCAAACCCTGATCCTGCGCTGGCCGCGACAATACCTGCTGCACATCGAACCCTGCGCCACTGTCACGCACCTCGATCATCAGACGCCCGCCCTGGGCATAGGGTTCAACCTTGAGGTCGATGCGCACGAAACCCTCAGTCAAAGCCTCCAGGCGCCGGGCACGCTCCCGATAGTAGTCGGCAAAGCCCTCAACATCGCGCTTGAGCCGCGAATCCAGGCCCAGCACCCCATGCTCCAGGGCATTGGAAAACAGCTCGCTGAGCACACTGTGCAGGCTACCGGTGCGCGAGCGCAGCGGGTGGATCTCCTGCAACAGCTGCACCAGGTACGGCACAGGGTTGAAGCGCTTCAGGCTTTCGCCGCGCAGCTCGAAGCCGAGCGACCAGTCGAGCGGGCTGGGCCGGCCGCGTTCAGCGTAGATCATTGGCGCCGGCACCCGCTCATCCGCCGTGAACATGCGGATGTCACACAAGCTGATGTCGTCCCGAGGCCGCCCACCGAAACGCTCAAGGGCCTGCATCACCTCATCGAACAGGCGCACCGAGTCTCGGTTGCCGGCCAACACCTCATGCAGGCGCTCGACGCCGAACAAGCGTTCTTGGTCATCGGCCGTGTCGAGCACCCCGTCAGACAACAACAGCAAGCGCTCCCCTGCCGCCAGCGGCAGCACTTCGGTGCTGTCATCGAAGCGCTCGGGCGCAAGAATGCCCAGCGGCAGATGGCGCGAGACCAACGCCGACAGCACCTCACCGCCCGCCGACAAGCGATAGCCGTCAGGCATGCCGCCGTTCCACACCTCCACCGAACCGCGCTGCACGCTGAGGTTGAGCATCAACGCACAGCAGAACATGTCCACCGGCAGGATGCGCTTGAGCTTGGCGTTCATCTCGCGCAGGGTCTGCGCCAGGCCATAGCCCTTGGCCGTCATGCCGTAGAACACCTCGGCCAGGGGCATGGCGCCGACGGCGGCAGGCAGGCCGTGGCCGGTGAAATCGCCCAGTAGCACCTGCATGTCCCCAGAGGGCGTGAACGCTGCCAGCAGCAGGTCACCGTTGAACAGCGCATAGGGCGATTGCAGGTAGCGGATATTGGGCGCGGCCAGGCAACCGGCATGGGCCACCTTGTCGAACACGGCCTTGGCCACCCGCTGCTCGTTGAGCAAGTAGTGATGGTGGCGAGTGATCTCGTCGCGCTGGGCCAGCACGGTCGCCTGCAACCGGCGCAGGCGGTCCATGGCGCGTATCTTGGCGGCGAGGATCACCGCACGGTAAGGCTTGGCCATGAAATCATCGCCGCCAGCCTCCAGGCAGCGCACCAGGGCGTCTTCCTCGTTCAGCGAGGTCAGGAAAATGATCGGCACCAGCGCTTCGCCGGCCAGGGCCTTGATCTGCCGAGCCGCCTCGAACCCGTCCATCACCGGCATCAACGCATCGAGCAGCACCAGTTGCGGCCGCCGCTCGACAAACAGCGCCACCGCCTGCTCGCCGTTTTCGGCCGTGAACACCTGATGCCCCTGGCGCCGGACGATCTGCGCCAGCAGCAGGCGGTCGGCCGCCCCGTCTTCGGCAACCAGCACGGTCAATGCCTGTTCGGCAGCCATCACACGGCTCAACTGATATCGAACAGTTTGTCGAAATTGGAGATGGCGAGGATCTTGCGGACGTCGGAGCTGGCATGAATGACGCGCACGTCGGCCTCGTCGCCGCCTGCGTGGTCACGCAACAGCAACAGCATGCCGAGCGCGGAGCTATCGAGGTAGGTGGCGTCTTTCAGGTCGACCACCACCGAGTCAGGCTGGTCGTTCTGGCGCTCGTAGGCATCACGAAACTCCTGATGCTTGCCGAAATCGAAGCGCCCTGTGATCTTGATCGTCAGCTTTTTCCCGTCCTGCGAAAAATCAGTTTCGACTGCCATGCTAGCGATTCCTTCGATGATGGCGGATGCAACTCTTTTAAGGTTTAGCAGGCGATGGCATGGGTGGCAAGCACATGGCCCCGCCTGCGGCGCGCAGACCGATGCAGGTTAAAAGTGGCTTTGCCGCGGCAGACGCTGAGACAGCTCGTCGAGCAGTCGCTGTTCGCGCTTGTCTTCGGCCCGCCGTGCTTCGTCCAGGTAACGTTGCACCAACTTGCGCAACCCCTCCACCCGGGCATAGGCCTGTTGCCAGGTGCCGCGGGCGTTGTTCAGGTTGTTCTGGTGCCAGGTAAGGCTCTGGCGCTGCTGGGTCATGGCCGTTTCCAATTGCCCGAGGAAACGCTGGTAGTTGACCAGCCAGTTGCCATTGACGCCCTGCCCGCCGCGGTTGATCCACTGCAGTTGGTAGTCTTCACGAAAGCGCTCGAGCTCGGCCAGCTTGACCTGCGCCTGGGCCACCTGCTGCTGGAAATGCCCAAGGCGCTGGGCAGCCTTGCGCTCGGCCTCTTCGGCCATGGTCACCACCGGCGCCAGGCGCGCAGCACGTCCAGGCAGCGCCATGGCCTATCAGCCCGCCGCCGGAGGCATGAAGATCGCCCCCAGCTGCTCGCGGCTCTGCGCCATGCCGACGTTCTCGTCCAGGCCTTGGCGCAAAAAGTCCACCAGCCGCGATTGCAGGGCGATGGCCAGGTCCGTCTCCGGGTCGCCACCCGGCACATAGGCACCCACGCTGATCAGGTCGCGGCTCTGCGACAGGCGCGACCACAGTTGCTTGAATTTTTGCGCCTGGCGCAAATGGTCGCTATCGACCACCTGGGGCATGACCCGGCTGATCGAGGCTTCGATGTCGATCGCCGGGTAGTGGCCTTCCTCGGCCAGGCGGCGCGACAACACAAAGTGGCCGTCGAGCACACCCCGCGCCGAGTCGGCGATCGGGTCCTGCTGGTCATCGCCTTCCGACAAGACCGTGTAGAACGCGGTAATCGAACCACCACCGGCCTCGCCATTACCGGCGCGCTCCACCAGCTTGGGCAGCTTGGCGAACACCGACGGCGGGTAACCGCGGGTGGCTGGCGGCTCACCAATGGCCAGGGCGATTTCACGCTGGGCCTGGGCAAAACGGGTCAGCGAATCCATCAACAGCAGCACATTCTTGCCCTTGTCGCGGAAGTACTCGGCGATACGCGTGCAATACATGGCAGCACGCAGGCGCATCAGCGGCGCATCATCGGCAGGCGATGCGACCACCACCGAGCGCTTGAGGCCTTCTTCACCGAGAATATGCTCGATGAATTCCTTCACCTCGCGCCCCCGCTCGCCGATCAGCCCGACGACGATGATCTCGGCTTCGGTGAAGCGCGTCATCATGCCCAGCAACACCGACTTACCCACGCCGGTACCGGCGAACAGGCCCAGGCGCTGGCCACGACCGACGGTGAGCAGGCCATTGATGCTGCGAATGCCCACATCCAGCGGCACGCTGATGGGGTCGCGGTTGAGCGGGTTGATGACCGGGCCGTCCATCGGCACCCAGTCTTCGGCCTTCATGCCGCCTTTGCCATCGAGGGCGCGCCCGGCGCCGTCCAGCACCCGCCCGAGCATACTCATGCCCATCGGCAGGCGGCCGCCGTCATCCAGCGGCACCACCCGTGCGCCGGGGGCGATACCGACGATGCTGCCAACCGGCATGAGGAACACCTTGGAACCGGAAAAGCCCATGACTTCGGCTTCGACCTGCACCGGGTGGTAGCTGTCGTCGTTGATCACCAGGCAGCGGCTGCCCACTGCGGCGCGCAGGCCTTCAGCCTCCAGGGTGAGGCCGACCATGCGCAGCAGGCGGCCTTCGACGATGGGTTGCGCCGGCAGTTCGATCGCCTCGGCGTAACTGCCCAGGCGCTTGCCGAAACTGGTGCGATCAAGGCGCATCGGGGTGGTCCAGGTCGATGGACACATCCGCTGGCGCCGGGTGCAGGGAATGGTCGTGAAGCTGGTCGAACAACTGCGCCACGGCCTTCTCGATACGCGTCTCCATGCTGGCGTCGATGCGGCTGTGCGCCGTCTCGATGCGGCAGCCACCCGGCAGCAGGGCTTCGTCTTCAAGCAGGCGCCAGTTTTCTTCATGGCGTTCGCGCAGGGCCTTGGCCAGTTCGAAATCCTGGGGGTTGAGATGGATGCGGATGTTGTCGGCGCCCATCGGCAGCAGCTTGAGGGCTTCGCGCAGCACCTGGGTGATCTGGCTGGAGTCACTGCGCAACTCGCGGCCGATCACCTGGCGGGTCATGTGCGCGACCAGGTGCACCAGGGTTTTCTCGATCTGCGTGTCCTGTTCGGCAATGGGCTCCATCAGGTTCGCCATCAACTGTTCGAGGCTGCCCAGCTTGGCTGCCAGGGCCTGTTCGGCCTCCTGACGCACCTTCAGCTGGGTGCTGTGAAAGCCCTCGCGCTCACCGGTAGCGAAGCCTTCGTTGTAGGCCTCCTGGCGAATCGCTTCGAGCTCTTCGAGGGTCAGCGGCTGGACTTCTTCCAGCGGCACTTCCTCGACTTCTTCCTCGATGGCTACCGGTTCCGGCTCAGGCTCGGGTTGCGGCTCAGGCTGCGGGTCGAAGCTGGGAAGCGTCCAGACGTCGACGCCCTCTAGGTCGCGGGCGCGAATCAGGTCGCTGGGGTGGTGCTCTTTGCTGGACATGTTCTCAGGTACTCAAAAACCATCTGCAAGCAACGCGGCCCCTTGTAGGAGCGGCCTTGCCGGGGCGCCGGACCGGTCGGAAAGGGCTGCGAAGCGGCCCCTGGATTTCAGCGTCGCAACCTATATCGCCGGGGCCGCTCTGCGGCCCTTTCCGACCGGTCCGGCGCCCCGGCAAGGCCGCTCCTACACGAGGATGGATCAGATCATTTCCTCGGCGCCCTTGCCACCGAGCACGATCTCGCCAGCCTCGGCCATGCGGCGAGCGATGGTGAGGATTTCCTTCTGCGCCGTTTCCACGTCGCTGACCCGCACCGGCCCCTTGGCCTCCAGGTCGTCGCGCAGCAGTTCCGAGGCACGCTTGGACATGTTCTTGAAGATCTTGTCCTTGACCCGCTCGTCGGCGCCCTTGAGCGACACCACCAGCACGTCGGAGGACACCTCGCGCAACAGCGCCTGGATACCGCGGTCGTCGACATCGGCCAGGTTGTTGAAGACGAACATCAGGTCTTCGATCTGCTCCGACAGGTCGTTGTCGACCTCGCGGATCGAGTCCATCAGCGCACCTTCCACCGAGCTGTCGAGGAAGTTCATGATGTCGGCGGCACGCTTGATACCGCCCAAAGTGGTACGCGCGGCATTGGAGTTGCCCGAGAACTGCTTCTCGAGAATCTGGTTCAGCTCCTTGAGCGCTGCCGGTTGCACGGTGTTGAGCGACGATACGCGCAGGATGATGTCCAGGCGCACCTTGTGGTCGAAGTTGCTCAACACTTCACCGGCCTGGTCAGGGTCCAGGTAGGCGACCACGATGGCCTGGATCTGCGGGTGCTCGTAGCGGATCACATCGGCCACGGCACGCGGCTCCATCCACTTGAGGCTGTCCAGGCCGCTGGTGTTGCCGCCCAGCAGGATGCGGTCGATCAGGCCGTTGGCCTTGTCTTCGCCCAGGGCCTGGTTGAGCATCTTGCGGATATAACCGTCAGAACCCACGCCCAGGCTGGTCTGGTCGCCAACGATGTCGACGAACTCGCTCATCACCTGCTCGACCTGGTCGCGGTGCACGTTGCCCATCTGCGCCATGGCCACACCCACCCGCTGCACTTCCTTGGGCCCCATGTGCCGCAGAACCTGGGCAGCATCGGTTTCGCCCAGCGAGAGCAGGAGGATCGCCGCTTTGTCGACGCGGCTCAGCTTGGCGGTAACGGCTCGGTTATCACTCATCGGCGTTGATCCAGTCTTTCACGACCTGGGCCACGCGGCCCGGGTCTTCGGCCACCAGGCCTTTGATTGCGTTGAGCTGTGCCTCGTAACCCTCGCTCGGGCTTGGCAACAGAATGCTTGTCGGGCCACCCAGACTGACGCGGTCGTTGGCCAGTTCGCCATCCAGACCGATCATGCCGCCCAGCTCCATGTCGCTATCCGAGGCAGCCTGCTTGCCGCCCCCGGTGATGTTGTTGAGCACCGGCCGCAGTACGCCGAACACCAGCACCAGGATGAACACCACGCCCAGCACTTGCTTGACGATGTCCCAGAACCACGGCTGCTGATAGAAGGCGATGTCGGCAATCTCTTCGCCACGGTCGGCGGCGAACGGCACGTTGATCACCGTCACGCTGTCGCCGCGGCTGGCATCGAAGCCGACCGCGTCCTGCACCAGGCGGGTAAAGCGCGCCAGGTCCTCGGCGCCCCACGGGGCACGGGTGGCTTCGCCGCTGGTAGGGTCGACCTTGAGCTGGTCGTCGACCACCACCGCTACCGACAGGCGGGTCATGCGGCCTTGCTGCTGACGGGTGTGGCTGATGGAGCGGTCCAGCTCGAAGTTCTTGGTGCTCTGCTGACGCTTGTCCGACGGGTACGGCGCGAGCATTGGCTGGCCGGTGGCCGGGTCCATGATCTGCTGGCCGTTGGCATCCACCAGCGGCTGGCCAGGCTGAATGGCAGGGGCCGGGGTGGCGGCTGCGGCGGTGGTTTGCGGCGCGGAGGCAGCACCCGGCGGCTGGTTGCTCAGTGCACCCGGCACGCCTTGCGGGCCCTGGCTGCTGGCGCGCTGCTCGTCGACCGACTGCTCGCTGCGCAGCGCCGGCTGGTCCGGGTTGAACTGCTCGGACGTCGATTCCACCGCACTGAAGTCCAGGTCGGCGGACACTTCGGCCTTGTAGCGGTCATTGCCCAACACCGGCTGCAGGATATTGTGCACGCGCTGGGTGAGCATGCTTTCCATGCGGCGGCTGTAGTCGAACTGCTTGCCCGCCATGGTCAGGGCGGTGTCCTGCAACTGCTCCGACAGCAGGTTGCCCTTCTGGTCGACGACGGTGACCTGCGACTTGTCGAGCTCTGGCACGCTGGTGGCGACCAGGTTGACGATCGCCATCACCTGCCCGGCTTCCAGCGCGCGGCCCGGGTACAGCTCGACCAGTACCGAGGCGCTGGGCTTGCGTTCGTCACGCACGAACACCGAGCTTTTCGGGATCGCCAGGTGCACGCGTGCGCCCTTGACGTTGTTCAGGCTGGACACCGTGCGCGCCAGTTCACCTTCGAGGCTGCGGCGATAGCGGGTGGCCTCCATGAACTGGCTGGTGCCCAGGCCCTGCTCCTTGTCGAGCAGTTCGAAACCGACATTGCCATCGCTCGGTGCCACGCCTGCGGCCGCCAGTTTCAGGCGCGCACGGGAGAGGTCGTCGGCCTTGACCAGCAGAGCGCCGGAATTGGGCTCGACGTTGTAGGGGATGTCTGCAGCGGCCAGGGTTTCCATGACCTGCTTGGTGTCCATGCCCGACAGGCTGCCGTACAGCGGCCGGTAGTCGGGCTGTTGCGACCACAGCACCACGGCAAAGCCGATGGCCACGCTCGCGGCCAAGCCGACCATGAGGCCGACCTGACGCAGCATGGGCATCTGCGAGATGTTTTCCAGAAACGCCATGCCGAACAGCGGCGGCTTGGACGCTGGCTGGCCGCTCTTGGCGGGGGCGTTGTCGACGACTGCTTCAGCCATGGGTTACGTCCGTCCTCAAACCGGCATCTGCATGATGTCCTGGTACGCCTGGACCAGCTTGTTGCGCACCTGGGTCATCGCCTGCATGGAAACGCTGGCCTTTTGCGAAGCAATCATCACGTCGGTCAGGTCGACGCCGCTCTTGCCAATCTCGAAGGCGTTGGCCAGCTGGGTGGAGGCCTGCTGGGTCTCATGCACCTTGCCGATGGCCTGGCCGAGCATGTCGGCAAAGCTGCTCTGGCCCGGCGCCAGTTCAGGCGCGGCGGACACCTTGGGCAGCGACATGGCGTCGGCCTGCATGGCCCGCATGTCCAGCATCAGACGATTGAATTCAACACCTTGGCTCATGACCTTCTCTCTCCGGCGGCCGCATTTTTTTGACACTCATGCGGCGGATAGCTCGTGTAAAGCAACAAAGGTGCCAGCCTTGCCACCCCTTCTGATTTGACGCGCCGTTGTAGGAGCGGCCTTGTGTCGCGAAAGGGGCGCGTAGCGACCCCGGCGATTTTTGCTGCGCCACAGACCTGGGGCCGCTGCGCAGCCCTTTCGCGACACAAGGCCGCTCCTACAAAGGCCGCACGCGACATAACACGCACACGGGGCTTATCAGCCGAAGAGGCTGGCCTCGACGTCAAACCCGGCATCGCGCATTTGTGCCAGCTTGTAACGCAAGGTGCGCGGGCTGATGCCCAGCCGCTCGGCAGCCTCCTTGCGGCGGCCACGCTCGGCGCGCAAGGTGTCGATGATGGTCTGGTACTCATGGCGACGCAGGTCATCACCCAGGCCACCCACCTCGACCGCCACTTCGGGCACTGATGGCGCCGCGCCCGCCGACAATGGAATGGCGCCGGCCAGACAAAAATCCGCCGCCTCGATTACCCCGCCCTGCTGCAAGATCAACGCCCGCTGCAAGGCGTTGTCCAGTTCGCGCACGTTACCCGGCCAGGCATACGCCTGCAGGCAGGCCCGCGCATCGGCAGACAAGCGCACCGGCGCATGCTTCATCTTGCCGACATGGCGGGCCAGCAGGCGTTCGGCCAGTTGCAGGATGTCGCCCTTGCGCTCGCGCAACGGGCACCAGGCCAGGGGGAACACCGACAATCGGTAATACAGGTCTTCACGGAACCGCCCGGCCGCCACTTCGCCCGCCAGATCGCGGTTGGTGGTGGCCAGCACGCGGATGTCCAGGCTGATCGGCTTGCGCCCGCCTACCCGCTCCACCTCACGCTCCTGCAACACCCGCAACAGTTTGGCCTGCAACGTCAGCGGCATCTCGGAGATTTCGTCGAGCAGCAAGGTGCCGCCCTCGGCCTGCTCGAACTTGCCGGCCTGGGCCGCGATGGCGCCGGTGAAAGCGCCCTTCTCATGGCCAAACAAGGTGGCTTCGAGCATGTTGTCGGGGATCGCCGCGCAGTTGATCGCCACGAAGGGCTGGGCTGCCCGCGGGGACTGCTGGTGAATGTAGCGTGCCAGCACTTCCTTGCCGGTACCCGACTCACCCGAGATCAGCACCGTCGAGTCGCTGCGCGCCACGCGCGCGGCCAGCACCAGCAACTGTCGGCTGGCCGGCTCGCAGGCTACCGGCCCCTCTTCGTCCGCCGCACTCACGCGCCCGGCAGCATGGCGCTGCACCAAGCTCAGCAGCGCCTTGGGCTCGAACGGCTTGACCAGGTAATCGGCTGCGCCCTGGCGCATCGCTTCCACGGCACGTTCCACCGCAGCATGCGCGGTCATCAGCAACACCGGCAGTTGCGGCTGCTGGCGGCGCAATTGCGCCAGCAACTGGTGCCCATCCATACCCGGCATGTTCACGTCACTGACCACCAGGCTGAACGCTTCGCTCAGCACAGCCTCCAGTGCCTCTTCGGCGCTGCCCACGGCGCGGTAGGCGAAACCGCCGATTTCCAGGGTATCGCCGAGCGCCTGGCGTAACACGCGGTCATCCTCGACCAGCAGCACCTTGATGGTCATCCGCGCGCCTCCGCCAGCTGCCCATCGATCAACGGCAGCTCGACCCGCACGCAGGTGCCGCGCCCAACCTTGGAACGCACGCTGAGCGTACCCTGGTGCGCCCGCACCACGGCCTTGACCACGGCCAGGCCCAGGCCGGTACCGGTGGCCTTGGTGGTCAGGAACGGCTCGCCCAGGCGGCCCAGCAAGTCGGCGTCGATGCCGCTGCCGGCGTCACTCACGCACAGGTGCAGCACCTGCTGGCGACGGAACACGTGCACCTTGAGCCGCGCCGGCGCCTCGCTCGCCTGCAGGGCATTCTCGATCAGGTTGAGCATGGCGCCGACCAAGGTGTCGCGGTTGCACAGCAGCTCGCCCAGGTGGCTGTCGCACTGCCAACGCACGGCATGCCCTTGCACGTGCGACTGCGCGGCCTGCTGCAAGGCCTGGAACAGCCCTTTGGGGCTCACCCGATCGCCGAGCGGCAGCTCGCCACGGGCGAACACCAACATGTCGCGCACCTGGTGCTCCAGCTCGTGCAGGCGCTCCTTCAAGGTACCGGCGAAGCGCTGGCGGGTTTCCACGCTCAGGTCTTGCTCGCTATCGGCCAGGTGGCTGGCGTAGAGCATGGCTGCCGACAGAGGCGTGCGGATCTGATGGGCCAGCGAGGCGACCATGCGCCCCAGCGACGACAAGCGCTCGTGGCGAGCCAGCTGATCTTGCAGGCGACGGGTTTCTGTCAGGTCGTTGAGCAGCACCAACTGGCCGGGCTCGGCATCCAGCGAGCGGGTGGCGATGGACAGGCGGCGGCCGTCGCGCAGCGAGACTTCATGGCCGTCGTCCTTGCGCGGGGCGAAGCTGCGGGCAATCACCTGGCGCCACAGCTCACCGATCAGCGGCTCGCCGAGCAGCTCGCAGGCGGCCGGGTTGGCTTCGCGCACCAGGCCCTGACCATCGATCACGATCACCCCGCCGGGCAGCAGGTCCAGCAGGTTCTGCAGGCGGTTGGCCAGGCGTTCCTTTTCGCTGAGTTCGGCGATGCGCTGGGCACTGACCACCGCCAGCTCGCCCTTCAGTTCGCTGACCCGGGCTTCAAGCAGGCTGTAGGACTGGCTCAGCTGGCTGGAGACCTGGTTGAACAGGGCGAAGGCTTGCTCGACACCCTGTCGGCTTTCCTGCTCGATCAGGGCATGCCCCTGCGGATCGGGGGCTCGGGAAACGTGGGCGGCCTGGGGCATCGTGCTCTCTCGCGTGGCTGACCGTCATAAAAACGGTATGTTGCCAGCGGTGTAGCAATAGCCGTGCCGAAGATGGGGATTTTCGGATGCGCTGCCTCCCTCGCCCGCAATGGGCAAGGGAGGCCAGCCAGGCTCAATCCGGCAGCCAGGCCTTGCGCCAGTGACTCAGGTTGTCGCCTTCGAGCATCCAGCCGCCCTGCACCGCATCGCGCAGTGCATCGCCCGCCTTCGCCGTCGCATCCAGGTCGGCAAGGTGCATGCGGATGGCCTCTACCCAGCTACGGAAGCGGTTCTTCACCAGGGTGACCGGCAAGTCGCTGTAGCCCTGATAGCAACGTACGTCGCTGGCGATCACCGGGAAACCACAGGCGCCGTACTCCAGCAGGCGCAGGTTGCTCTTGCACTCGTTGAACAGGTTCTGCTCGACGGGCGCCAGGGCCAGGTCCAGGTTCATTCTGGCCAGCGCTGCGGGGTAGTGTTCAAAGGCAATGCCTTGGTGGAACTCATGCACATAAGGCCGCAGCTTATCCGGGCACATGCCGAAGAACACCCACTCCACCTCGTTGGCCAGCTCCCTGACCACGTCCGCGATCACTTCCAGGTCGCCCGTGTGGCTTGCGCCGCCCGCCCAGCCGACACGCGGTTTGCGCGACTGCCGGCGCTGGGCGTTGAGGCCTTTCCAGTAGCGGGGATCCAGCGTGTTGTGTACCACCCGGATATCGTCATGCAGGCCGGCGAAGGCTTCGGCAAGCGGCTGCGAAGAGACGACAAAGCGGTCCACATAGGCCAGGCCGCGACGTATGGAACGCAGAATGTCCTTGGGCATGTGCGCCCTGTGTACGCTCTTGATCGGCAGGTTGGGCAGATAGTCGTCCAGCTCGAAGACCTTGAAGGCCTGGGAGAACGCGTGCATCCGGCGTATGTGCTCAATCTGCTCGTCGCCCACCTGGCGCTGCAGGACAATGCTGTCCGGCTGGTAGCGCTCCAGTTCGCCAGGTGCCAGGTGATTCCACGACAGCTGCCCCTCGGCCAACCCCTCGCGGCTGAGCGCATCGAGCGGCTGGATGACCCGGTAGTTGCCACAACCCTGCCTGTCCGCCGCATGGGCCAGGATCGTCGGCAGCGGTTTCCAGGACGACAGCGGCCGCCAGCTCAATTGGGTGGGCGCCAGGCCGAAGCCATTGGTGGACGACAGCGAGAAGTTCGGGTTGTAGAACGGGTCTCGTGCCAGTGCCGGCAGCCAGCGGGCATACAAGGCGTCTTCTTCCTCGGTGCTGGCCGGCGTTGCCGCATCTTCGCTGAGCAGCAATTGCACACGCGGCGTCCACACGTTCAGGTAGCCGGCACGGGACAGGCGCAGGCACAGATCGACATCTGCCCAGCGCTGCAGCTCGGGTGTCTCGTCGAAACCACCCACCTCCAGGAACAGGCCCTTGTTCACCAGCAAGCACTTGCCGCTCACTGCGACATAGTTCTGGTCGACCTGCAGGCGCTGCAGGTAGCCAGACGCATCCAGCGGCTGCCCGGCAAAGGCTTCGCCAACCGGGCCGTTCAGGCCGAGCACGAAACCGGCATGGCTGATGGTAGCGTCCCCCGCCACCAGCTTGGCCCCCACCACGCCGACTTCCTGGCGCACGCCATGGTTGAGCATCTGCTGCAACCAGTCGCTATCGAGCACCGCAGCGCCCTCGTCCAGCCACAGCAGGAACTCACCACGCGCCTGCTCGGCGGCCTGGTTGCGCATGTGTGCAGGCGCCATGCCGGCAGGGAAACGCAAGCAACGAATGGCATCGGTGCCGAGCTGGGCAACGCTATCGAGCCAGCTGCTCACTGCTGGGCCGGCATCATTGCGCGCCAGCAGAAGCACCTCGTAGTTTCGATGGGGCGTCTTCTCCAGGATGGTTTCCATGCAACGCTGCGCACGCTCCGTGCTGTTGCCCTGGAGCAGGATCAGGATGCTGACCGGCAAATCACCGGGAGCGCCGTAGTCGAGGTCATAACGCCCAGGCAGACGCGACTCGACGCGAGCCTGCGCAAAACCGCGTGCGTGCAGATGGCGCTGAATGATCTCGCGCTCGTCCGGGCAGTCGCGCAGCGTCTGCGCATCGCTGATCAGCAACGGCTCGCTGATATGCCCAAGCCCCTCGAAACCGGCGGTCTCGATCAGGCGCAGGATGTACTCCAGCTCGAACGCCTGGCCTGCCTCCTGACGGAAGCCGCCCATGTCCAGCCACACCTGACGGTTGAACAGCCAGTGGCGTGACAGGCTCGCCGGCAAACTCAGAAGAAGATCAAGGTTGAGATCAGGGCGCAGCGCAGCGCCCATTTCCGCGCCATCGCCACGCAAACCTTCATCCCCATAAACGGCCCGACAGCCAGGCGCTGCCAGCAGATCAAGCGCGGCAATCAGCAGGCCGCTGGCAGTGAACTCAGCGCCCGCCTCTACCAGCATGAACCAGTCGAACTCACCCGCCAGAACTGCCTGGTTGAGCTGGTCGCTGAGGCTGGCATCGGTCAAACGCAGGCACTGCAGTTTGCCCTGGGCCGACGTTGCGGGTGCCTCCCCCGGCGTCAGCGCGATGATTTTCACTGTGGGGTAAAGGCAGCTATCGCTGCTCAGGCTTTGCAGCGATGCTTTCAAGGCATCCGCATGGCCATCAGCATCCACCACGATGACCCCGATCACAGGCCCACCCTGGTGGGCTTGCAGACGCTGTTCGATCAGACGGCTCTGCATGGCATCCGGAACGCGTTCGGCCAGCCAGTCTTGCAGTGTCAATGACTTGGGCCTTTCGCCCAGATGCTCCAGCATTTGCTGGCGCCCGCGCTTGACTTCATCGCTGCCACAGTCGGCGTGGCGCGCATACAACTCGCGATACAGCGCAGGGTAGTCTTGCAGTGCCTGCTCCGAACGTCGTGCAGGGGCATTGTCATCCCGGCGCATGCGCACTTGCACCGTCTCAGCACGAACATGGTGGAAAGCGCTTCGAGCACATAAGTGCATGAGGAAGTCCCAATCCTCCAGACCTTTCAGTGATTGGTCGAAGCCCCCTACGGCCAGCGCAAGCGCGCGTGGGCAGGCAAAGGTGTTGACCGGGATGTAGTTGTTGACCAGCAACCGTTCGCGGGAGTATGCCTCGTGGGGGTAGCGCTGCTCACGCGCCACCTCGGCCCTCTCGCCCGCCGTGATCGTTTCCTGAATGAACACCGCATCCGTGTACACCACGCTGTCGGGGTGAGCCGCCAGCGCGTTGGCCAATGTTTCGAGATGGCCAGGCAGGAACAGGTCGTCGTCGTCCAGATAAACAACATACCGACCACGGGCCAGGTGCAAAGCGGTGTTACGGGCAGCGGCGGGGCCGCAATTACGGCCTTGGCGGATGTACGTGACAGGGAAATCGTAATCAGCCAGCAGCGACTCGACCGGGTCGCCGTTGTCATTGACCAGAATGACCTCGAAGTCCTTGAAAGACTGGTGGCCAATGCTGTTCAGCGCATCGCTGAGCAATTGCGGGCGGTTGTAGGTCGTCACAATAATCGAGAACAACGTCGTCTCTTGCTGCCGCGCCTGTTCTTCCAAGCGCTCGCAGAGCTGGCGCGCTCGGGCACCCAACTCGCAATGCTGCTCGCCAGGGTATTGCTCCAGACGCCGCTCGAGGTGCGCCGCCACCTCGCGCTCTCGCCCGTAGAGGTGATGCTGCGCATTGCGCTCGAATACGCCTTCGACAATGGCAAGGTGCCCGACCAATGGCTCAACGGAGGCGTAGAACTGGTTCGACTCCTGCGCACCGTGCCAGCGATAGCTGACACCGGGCATATCGACATAGGCGAAATCGGGATAACGCTCCGCCATCTGCACTACCATTTCCCAGTCACCGGCACCGTACGTCTTGCCTGGACTCCAGACCTGACAAAATGCCTCACGCCGGTAGATCACTGCCGACGGTGTCATGTAACTGTCGAAGATCAGCAGGTCAGCGACTTCATTGCGCCCACCGACATAATCGCCGTTGCGGTAACCGGGATGACGAGGCTGGTTCAACGCCTGCCCAGCGCCATTGATCCAGCGAATGCCGGTATAACCAACCGCCACGTGGGGCTGGCTCTCCAGCGTAGGCAACAGGCGCGACAGGTGGCCTGGGTTGAAATAATCGTCGGCGGAAAGGAACGTGAAGTACCGCCCCTGTGCGATACGCAGGCCATTGCGCCAGTTGTAGCCTGGGCCGAAATTGTATCGGTTACGGATATAACGCACGCTCGGGTTGCCCGCGAATGCCGCCATTACCTCGGTGGTGTCGTCCGTGGACGCATTGTCCAGCACCAGGATCTCGATATCGTCCACGCCCTGGTCGAGTACCGACTGGACACACTGGCCAAGGTAACGCCCGTGGTTGTAGGTCGGGATCACGACACTCAGCAGGGGCTCGATGTGCCGTACCGCAGCGGCATCATCAGCGATTGCGCTGGTTACCTTGTACAGCCAGTAGTCTGCCGAACAATGGTAGTTCCTGGAGTAGTCGCGATCTTCCGTATCTCGGCTGATTGGCCACGCTTGCGAGTCGGATGCGTCAGCATCGGGAAGTTTCAGGTAATCCAGGCAGACCAGCGAAGTACTGGGCTGGCCTTCCTTTGCCGGGACAAGGATTTTGCTGAAAGCGCCTTCTTCTTGCAGTGCCTGCCGTTGCTCGGCATTACCTAACAGCAGATATCGCTGTGCTTTTGACGGCAACTCGCACACCGCCTGGGCCTGACGAGGGTGGGCAATCAGAAGCACGCCATCGGCCTCTCCTGCGGCATCCGTAGCCCGCTCGAACAACAGCCCGTTGCTCAAGCCATACGCCGTCAGGGGCTGCAACGGCAATTTGCGCTGCAAGCCTTCCCAGTCGGCATCGGACAGCAGGAATGCCTGCTGATCTTCCAGGCAAAAACCGGCTACCCGTACTCGCCAAGGTTGCCCGGCACAACGCCCACCTGCGATCAAAGCCCAATTCGTCATGCTGTCACTTCCCCAAAATGGTTGCTCGCTTGCGTCAAGCGACACGGCGCCTGTCGGCACGTAGCCTGTATGTCGTGAATCACGCAGATGCCGTCAGGTCCTTCCAGGACACGACGCGTGCCGCTGCCCTGAGGTGCTGATGGATAAGCGCTTCGATGTAATGTTCATGATCCCGCTCGGAACTGATGACCACGACATCGCCCTCTTCCACGTGCTCACTCATCCAGGCCAAGGGCTGAATGGGTACGCCCAGCATTTCTCTGCCCTGGCGATTGATGTTGGAATCGATACAGGCAACGACCTGGTCGCCGTTTTTCTCGGCTTCAAGAATCAGCAACGCGGCGATGAAGGCACTACCGAAGATGATGATCCTGCGCCCCTCCAGGCCGGCCAGGATGCTCGAGCGTGGCGTTGCGGTGGCTTTGCGCGCCCAGCTCAGAAGTTTCTCGGTAGCGCTGGCGTGCCCGGAGGCCGACAGCGTGTTCAGTTGGCACGCCGGTTCGCCCAGCGACAGAAGCTGGGCCAGCAGAAACACAGGCAGGCCCGCCAGAAAGGCGTCGGGGGCCAATGCCATGTTGCGCTGCAGGCCGTCGGCCGTTTTATCAATCTTCTTCAAAATGCCGTTGTTGATCGCCCTGGCGGGCTGGGTCGTAATGGCTTCCTGAATGAAGAAGCGCGCCGTGAAGGCATCGAAATGCAGGGTTTCCGCCTCCAGCCCGGGAACGCCCTTGGCGATGTGTTTCAGGTCTCGATAGAGGGCGACCCCAGGCAGCGACAGGCTCGCCGCATGGGAGAACTGCTGGGTATGCACCCGACGGCGCAGCAAGGGCTGGTCAAGGTAGCCGATGGCATGCCGGCGATTGATGCGCGCCGGCATCAGCACGTCCTCGATGCCCGCCGTCTCCAGGGTTTTCTTGCGCGCAGCCGCCTCGCCAAGGCACGCGTGTACCGCATACAACTTGGGCAGTACGGCGCGCTCCAGCATCACACCGCTGGGCATCGGCCACAGCCGCTCTTTGAGGAAACTGCTGATGTATTCCCCGGGCGCGAAAATTCGCTCCGCGTCGGGCGCGGTGCTGCCCCCGACCAGCGCATGGCCATCCTGATCAATGTCGCTGACGCGCGTCCACACCAGCCGCACCTCGGGGTGGCAATCCATGAAGCGCATCTGCCGTTCCAGCATGTCTTGCTCCATGACGTCGTCGTCATGGGTGACGATCACCCGTCGCCCCAGGGCGAGGTGATAAGCCGAACGGCAGTTGAACTCCACGGTGGAAACATTGCGCGAGTTCCTGACGTAACGGATTCGCGGGTCCTGCAGGCCCAGAATGAACTGCGCCGTCCCGTCACTGCTGCCATTGTCGAGAACCAGCAGCTCGAAATCCTCGAAGCTCTGGCCGAGCACGGCAGCGAGGGACTGCTTGAGGTAGTCCAGTCGGTTGTAAGTCAGCAGAGCAACGGTCAGCGGCGGAATAGCTGGGTTCATGGCATGGACCGCAGCAGGTCGGCGATCTGACGGTGCTGCTGCTCGTGCACAAAGACGAAGTTGGTTTCCTGGGTTTGCTCGTCAATGCCCGGGCAGGGGTGCAGCCCCTCTTTGCTCAGGGTATAGGCCTGATAGCCGATACGACCAAGCCGCTCCACCACCTCGTTGGGGTGGTAGTCGAACTGCCTGGCCCACTTCCTCAACAGCTCGATCAGAATCACCGGCTTATAGCGCGCGAGCATCGCCTCGCCGCCCTGGATCACCATCAACTCCGCCCCCTCTACATCGCACTTGATGATCTGCGGCGCCAGCTCATGCTGCGCGCAGAAGCTATCCAGCGTCGTGGCCGGGCAGGACACCTTTTGAAGGCTTTCCTGGCTGCCCGGTTGCCCGGCCAGCACCTGGGAAGTGGCGCCGGAACAGTTGGGCGTGTAGAGAAACTCCAGCGTCGCCTGCTGGTTCGAAAAGGCCAGCCGGTGCGCCTCTATGTTTAACAAGCCGTTGTGGCGGATGTTGCGCTCTAGAATCTCATGGGTATGCGGAATCGGTTCGAAGGCGTGAATCCGCGCCGAGGGGCAGTGCCGAGCCAGCGCCAGGGCATACCAGCCGCAGTTGGCGCCGATGTCCAGAACCACCCCGTTTTCCGGGGTGATGGCTTTGAGGAACTCGGTCTCCAGTGTTTCATAGGCACGGAAGTTCATCAGGGTGCAGGGCACCAGGTGCTGGTCCTGGGGGTCGAGAAACAACTCGATCTGCTGCGAGCGGGAACGCACGAAGACGCCTTCCGGCAGGATACGCAAAGACTCCACGTCGGTACCGGCGAGGAACTCGGGGTACTCGAACAGGCTGGCGTGCCGTGCGTGGATGGCCTCGATGTAATCCTGCTTGGCAGATTCCCCGGCCTCGTAGGCCGCACGGATGTGGTTAAGCGTGTTCATCGGCATTACCGGGCTCCGGTGGCGAGGCTGAGGATTCTGCCGCGCCAGTCATGTTGCTGGATCAGTGTGTCGCGGATCTCTGCAGCGTAAGTGGTACTGGCAATGAACACCGTGGCGCCCTGGTGCTGCGCCAGCTCATCGGGGCCGGTAATGGTCACACCGAGCAGGGGTTTGCCCTGCAGGTTCCTGTTCCGGTCGACGATGCCGCAGATATTGGCCTTGCCCAGCCGGGTATCGCAGAGCAACCGGCTGGTAAGCGCGCCAGCGCCCCAGATCAGCACCGGCTCGGCACTGGCCTCCAGTTGCTCGGCCAGCGCTTCCACCGGGCGCAATACCTGCCGCGACAGCTCGACATAACTGAGCAGGCTGGCAGCCGCCACAGCATCAAGCGTGAAACGCTTCGCTGCCTTGGTCGTCTTGCGGTACATGGCCAGCAGGTAATGGTTGTCGTAGAAATCGTTGTGCTGGGAGATGACCGTCACTTTCTCGAAGCCGCTGGCAGCCAGCAGGTTGTCCAGGCTGACGGCACTGAAGAAGTTGATGTGCTCCAGCGCAAACTCGAGGAAGGGCTCAGCCGGCGGCGTCTTGCCGAAGGCCTCGGCATCGGGAACCGCGATGAACAGATAACCATCGTCCGTCAGCAGCGCCGCAATCTTGGCCATGCTGTTGCGCAGGTCGGCAATGTGCTCCAGCACGCCGCAAAGGCTGATCAGCTGGAAGCGCTCTTCAGTGACGAAAGCATCCACGGTCGCGCTTCTGATCTCCACCCCGTAGATTTCGTGCGCCAGCTTGGCTGCAGCCGGGCTGGGCTCCATACCGAGCAAGCGCTGGAAGCCTGCCTGTTTGAAATGTGCAAGGAAATGCCCCATGCCCGAACCGATATCGAGAATGCGAGCGTCGCTTGCCAGGTCTGCATGCTGCTGGACGAAGTGGAAGAAATCCCCATGAATACGCGCCAACCCGGGCGGCAGGTCGGTATGCAGGTGATGCTCGACGTTCTGATAGAACTGATCGAGCGCCGTCTGATCCGGAATGTCGCTGGCGTAGGCAAAACCGCAGTTGCGACAGGCCACCACATCGTAATGCACGGCCTGGGGAAGCCCCGGGAACAGAAAATGTTGACGGTGCAGTTGCTCTAGATGGCTTCCGCTACAAATTTCACACGCTCTCATATCGCCTACCCTGAACTTTACGAACGGCCTTGCCAAAACCGAAAGACGCAACAATAACTGGCCAAATAAAGCGGTCTTAACCCGCCTGTGTATTGAGTCGAGAACGGTACCAACGTTGGGAAATATCACTGACCTGGGCAAGCTTCACAAAGGTCTCGTCCGGAATCCCGGCGCAAATAGCAAGTTGCTGCTCCAGGTTGAACATTTCTTCGGGTGTGTAACGGGGGACGCGCTCCTCGCTGGCCACCTGCACGTCAGGCTCAGGCTCCCAACAATCAATAATCGAACCCGCTGCATCGATATTGCCGTCGAGCCCAAGCGTGCGCAGCGTCTGAACGAATCGCGCATAGGCATCTTGATACTGCGAAAGCGTCGCGGTGTAGTCACAGCGTGACAAGAAGAAGTTGATATCCATTGACGCGGATAGCTCATGCTCCGCCACAAACGGCAGTGAGAAGAACTCGCACATTTCCCGCACCCTTGAGTCGTGCGCAATGAACACGGCAGGCTTGCCGGCATGCAGCGCCGGCGTCAAACCATGCATGCGGGCACCGAACACAAAATCCATCGACCCGAGGAATGCCTTCCACAGGCTATAGTTTGTAAAGTAGCGAACGCGCTTTTGTTTCAACAAGGCCAGCACAGGCGCCAAGTCTTTATAGAAACGCCGCGCCGCATGGATATCAGCCCCGCTGACCTTCCCGGGGTAATAGAGCGCCTGCGCAAGCAGGCCAAAGACCTGCTCGACATAGTAATAATCGTGCTGACTGGCCAGGCGCAGAACGTCGTCGATCCGGCTATGACGATTGCCCTGGTAGTTCGAGTAGCACACCGCAACCTTTTCAGGGTTGTGCGGCACCTCCAGCAAGGAGGTACGCAGCGAGGGGCCATTCAGGTAGAGGGACGGGCAGCCTAAAGGAACGGCATTCTTGATCCCGAGGCTATTCAGCACGTCCGCTGAATAATAACCGCGCGTCCCCACCACCGGCGACCGATCGGCGATCACACTCAGGTAGCGAACCACGGCAGGAGAAAGCTGCTTGTGGAAGCCGGGCTGATACTCGTACTCCCTGGCTTGAATGGATTCGCCAAGACTGAAAAAAGGAATTTTCAGTTTCTCGATAAAGTCCGTGACGTACGCGTAAGGGTAACCATCCTGGTCATACGGAGGCGGCGCAATTCTGCAAGGAATGAAAAATATCACCTTGGAAAATCGTTCATTGACCTCTTCTGCGGTCATCCGAAAGTTCCACGCCTCAACATGACGCCCCGAGGTCAACATGGCGCCGGCATGGGCGTAAACAATATCCCCAATATTGATGAATTGAGAATGATATTGGTAGTTGGCCCCGGTCTTTCTAATGCCCTCAGGCGGAGGGAGGTAACCAATGAGTGTCGGACGCGAATCGGGAGCGGTCATGTATGGGCCTGCAAGAGTCGGGACAAACCCACATCCAAAGGTGTGAGTGGCGCCCACCCTAAAGCGCGAATTTTGTCGATATTGAAATGCCCGGCGTTTCTCACGGCAGGTGCCGGGCCACTGCGCGCCTGCGGCCTGACCGTGAGCTGCCCTGCCTTACCGGCTGAGGCAATCAACTTTTCGGCCAATTCCAGGATGCTGGTTTCCTGCGTTTCACCGACGTTGTAGGCATGGCCCGCTTCGCCCCGGAACAGGATGTGAAAGAGCCCGAGCACGGTATCGGAGACATAGCAGAACGGACGCGAGGCGCTTCCATCGGAATCCAGCTGGATATCCCGGTTGTGAAGGACATCGGCAAGCAGATCGGAGATCGCCCGGCCATCGTCCAGCCGCATACCCGGCCCATAGCAATGGGAAATCCGCGCAATCCTGGCATCCACGCCGTATTGGGTGTGGTAGGCCTGGCACAGCGTTTCGGCCAAGCGCTTGCTCTCGCCAGATCGGAAGAGGACA
>NZ_JANIAG010000061.1:0-29172 GCF_028682155.1 Pseudomonas sp. 39004 | reverse complement strand
GCATAATGGCTTATCAGGCCTTGTTCCTCTCTGGCGATCGACTTCTTTCGAAGCGTCTTGCGTCAGGAACGCTCAGGAAGTGGTGGGTGATGACGGGATCGAACCGCCGACCCTCTGCTTGTAAGGCAGATGCTCTCCCGGCTGAGCTAATCACCCCCGCGATGTTGCTTGTTGCGTTTGCTTCGCTGAGGCCGCGAAATTTACGCAGGTACCGATGCTAAGTCAATACCCCCATTGAATTTTTTTTCAAAAAAGGCAAAAAAGCGGTTTCCACACCCTGTGCCATTTGGGTTGTTCCTGTTGGCTTGTTCAAGGGCAAGCCTGCTGCCATCGCTACACCACTGGCAGCTGCGCCGCCGCAAAAACAAAAAAGGGGCCATCTCGGCCCCTTTCCTTTACAACTCATAGTGTTACAGCTCAGGTGTAGATCATCTTGCGGGTCATGCCGCCATCGACCACAAACTCCTGGCCGGTGACGAACGCCGCTTGGCGCGACAGCAGCCAGGCCACCATCGCCGCAACGTCTTCCACCGTCCCTACCCTGCCCGTCGGGTGCTGGGCATGGTCGGCTTCGGTCAACGGCTCGGCACGGCGCTGGGAAGGGTCACGCGCATCGATCCAACCCGGGCTCACCGCATTCACGCGGATCTCCGGGCCAAGGCTCATGGCCAAGGCATGGGTCAAGGCCACCAGGCCGCCCTTGCTCGCCGCGTAGGCCTCGGTGTCAGGCTCGGACTGCCGCGCACGGGTCGAGGTCAGGTTGACGATCGCCCCATTGTGCGCACGCAGGTACGGCGCACAATGCTTGGCCAGCAGCATCGGGCCATTGAGGTTGACCGCCAGCACCCGGTTCCATTGCGCCAGGCTCAGGCTTTCCAGCGTCTGGTTATGCGGGTTGGCGATCGCTGCATTGCACACCAGCGCGTCCAGCCGCCCGAACTGCCCCAGTACCTCGGACACCCCGGCACTGACCTGCGCCTCGTCGGCAACGTCCATGGTGATGAACCAGGCGTTGTCACCCAACGCCTTGGCTACCTTGGCCCCACGCGGGCGGTCCAGGTCGCTGAGCACCACCTGCCAGCCTTCACAGATCAACCAGGCGGCAATCCCCAAGCCGATGCCGCGAGCGGCACCTGTCACCAGGGCTACCCGACCGTTATGGCCCGGTGCACCGCCTCTGATTTCAATCACAGTGCCGCCAACCCACGTGCAAGGTCAGCCTGCAGGTCGGCGACATCTTCCAGGCCCACGGCAACGCGGATCAGGCTGTCGCGGATACCCGCCGCTTCACGCTCCTGCGGCGACAGACGGCCGTGGGAGGTGGTGGCCGGGTGGGCGATGGTGGTCTTGCTGTCGCCCAGGTTGGTGGTGATGGAGATCATCCGCGTGGCGTCGATAAAGCGCCAGGCGCCCTCTTTGCCACCCTTCACCTCAAAGCTCACCACGGCGCCAAAGCCGCTCATCTGGCGCTTGGCCAGCGCGTGCTGCGGGTGGCTTGGCAGGCCGGCGTAATGCACCTTCTCGATGCCGTCCTGCTGCTCCAGCCATTCGGCCAGTACCTGGGCGCTCTCGCAGTGCGCACGCATGCGCAAACGAAGGGTTTCCAGGCCTTTGGTGAAGATCCAGGCGTTGAACGGACTGAGGGTCGGGCCTGCGGTACGCAGGAAGCCCACAACCTCTTTCATCTGCTCGCTGCGCCCCGCCACCACGCCGCCCATGCAACGGCCCTGGCCGTCGATGAACTTGGTCGCCGAGTGGAACACGATGTCAGCGCCAAGCTTGAGCGGCTGCTGCAGCGCCGGGGTGCTGAAGCAGTTGTCCACCACCAGCATGGCACCACCGGCATGGGCGATTTCACTGAGGGCAGTGATATCGACCAGCTCGGCCAACGGGTTGGACGGCGACTCGACGATCAGCAACTTGGTATTGGCCTTGATGGCCTTTTCCCAACCGCCAAGGTCGACCAGCGGCACGTAGTCCACCTGCACACCAAAGCGTTTGAAGTACTTCTCGAACAGGCTGATGGTCGAGCCGAACACGCTCTGCGATACCAGTACATGGTCGCCCGCGCTGCACAGCGACATCACCACCGCCAGGATTGCCGCCATGCCGGTGGAGGTGCCCACAGCCTGTTCGGCGCCTTCCATGGCCGCCAGGCGCTCCTCGAAGGCGCGCACGGACGGGTTGGTGTAACGCGAATAGACGTTACCCGGCGTTTCGCCAGCAAAGCGTGCAGCCGCATCGGCGGCCGTACGGAACACATAGCTGGAGGTCAGGAACATCGCTTCGCTGTGCTCGCCCTCCGGTGTACGGTGTTGCCCGGCGCGCACCGCCAGGGTGTCGAAACCGACACCCTCGAGGTCACTGTCCAGGCGCCCGGCATCCCATTGATCCGTCATGCCGTCGCTCCCTAATCAGTTGTTGTAGAGGTCGATGATCGCGCTGACCGCCTGGGTCTTCACCTTGGCCAGGTCGTTACGGGCCTGCTCGATACGCTCGAGGTAGGCCGCGTCGATGTCGCCGGTGACGTACTCACCGTTGAACACCGCGCAATCGAAGTGCTCGATCTTGATCTTGCCGCCACCGACCGATTCGATCAGGTCAGGCAGGTCCTGATAGATCAGCCAGTCGGCGCCGATCAACTCGGCCACCTGGTCGGTGGTGCGGTTGTGGGCGATCAGTTCGTGAGCGCTCGGCATGTCGATGCCGTAGACGTTGGGGTAGCGCACCGCAGGGGCTGCGGAGCAGAAGTAAACGTTTTTGGCGCCGGCTTCGCGGGCCATCTGGATGATCTGCTTGCAGGTGGTGCCGCGCACGATCGAGTCGTCCACCAGCATCACGTTCTTGCCGCGGAATTCCAGCTCGATGGCGTTGAGCTTCTGGCGCACCGACTTCTTGCGTGCGGCTTGGCCGGGCATGATGAAGGTACGGCCGATGTAGCGGTTCTTGACGAAGCCTTCGCGGAATTTGACGCCCAGGTGGTTGGCCAGCTCCAGGGCCGCGGTGCGGCTGGTGTCCGGGATCGGGATGACCACGTCGATGTCGTGCTCTGGGCGTTCGCGCTGGATCTTCTCGGCCAGCTTCTCACCCATGCGCAAGCGCGCCTTGTACACCGAGACGCCGTCCATGATCGAGTCCGGGCGAGCCAGGTAGACGTGTTCGAAGATGCACGGCTGCAATTTCGGGCTTTTCGCGCACTGTTTGGTGTACAGCTGGCCTTCTTCGGTGATGTACACCGCTTCGCCCGGCGCCAGGTCGCGAATCAGGGTAAAGCCGAGCACGTCCAGGGCGACGCTTTCGGAGGCGATCATGTACTCCACGCCTTCGTCGGTGTGGCGCTGGCCGAACACCACCGGGCGAATACCGTTCGGGTCACGGAAACCGACGATGCCGTAGCCGGTGACCATCGCCACCACCGCGTAGCCACCGACGCAACGGCTGTGCACGTGGGAAACTGCAGCGAACACGTCTTCTTCGGTTGGCTGCAGCTTGCCGCGCACGGCCAGCTCGTGGGCGAACACGTTCAGCAGCACTTCCGAATCGGAGTTGGTGTTGACGTGGCGCAGGTCGGACTCGTAGATCTCCTTGGCCAACTGCTCGACGTTGGTCAGGTTGCCGTTGTGCGCCAGGGTGATGCCGTACGGCGAGTTGACGTAGAACGGCTGGGCCTCGGCCGAGGTCGAGCTGCCCGCAGTCGGGTAGCGCACGTGGCCGATGCCCATGTGGCCCACCAGGCGCTGCATGTGGCGCTGCTGGAAGACGTCGCGCACCAGGCCATTATCCTTGCGCAGGAATAACCGGCCGTCATGGCTGGTCACGATACCGGCAGCGTCCTGGCCGCGGTGCTGGAGGACCGTAAGCGCGTCATACAGCGCCTGATTGACGTTCGACTTACCGACGATACCGACGATGCCACACATGCGACGCAACCCCTACTTTGACGAAACTTGAGTGAATAGCGCTCAGGGCTTTGCAGGCCCGAGCAACTGTTCCTTGAACGGGAGATCAGCCGGTGTGCTGATCACCCCACTGGACATCCACTGGCTGGTGAAACCGAGAATCAGGTTTTTCGACCAGTCAGCGACCAAGAGAAATTGTGGTATCAGGCGTGATTCCTGCCACCAGGTGTCTTGTTGAACCGGCCCCAGGCTTAGCAGCCCGATGGCCACCACCACCAGCAAGGCCCCCCGCGCGGCGCCGAAGGCCATGCCGAGGAAACGATCGGTGCCGGACAGCCCGGTCACGCGGATCAGCTCGCCGATGAGGAAGTTGATCATGGCCCCCACCAGCAGGGTGGCGACGAATAGAATGGCGCAACCGGCGATGGTACGCATCGACGGTGTCTGAATATAGCTTTCAAGATACACCGAGAGCGAGCCACCGAACATCCAGGCAACCGCACCGGCAATGATCCAGATGAGCAAGGACAAAGCTTCCTTGACGAAGCCGCGCTTGAGACTGATCAGTGTGGAGACGGCGATGATCGCAATGATCGCCCAATCAACCCAGGTAAATGCCACGGTGCCGCCTACAGACGTTTGAGGCGGCGCATTTTATCAGAGCAGCGGGCTGGGAGTAAGCGGAATGTCGGGCCGATCAGCAACTGCGCGATACCTGTGGGAGCGGACCGCGCTGGCACTCTCAACCGCGTTCAGGCTGGAAACGCACCACGAAGCCTTTGAGGCTGTGCTTGCGGTTGATTGCATCACGCACACGCTCGGCTTCGGCGCGCTCGATCAGCGGCCCGACATACACCCGGTTCATACCGCCTGCAGAGCGGATGTAGGCGTTGTAGCCCTGGCTGCGCAAGGTCTGCTGAAGGCTTTCTGCCCCCGCGCGGTTGGACAGGCTGGCCAGCTGGATGGACCAACTGACCGGTAACCCATTGACGTCGATCTTGGACGCCGCTGCGGGCTTGGCTGCTGCGACGGCAGGCGCCGGCGCAGCGGCGGGCTTGGTTTCCACCTTCTGTGCGGGTACTGACGGCTTGGCGGCCTGGACCAGGGTCTGTGGCGACGGCGTGATCGGCTGGCTTGGCGTGCTCGCTGGCGCAGTAGCCTCGTCGATCACTACCGGGGGCTGCTGTGGCTCCTCAGGAATGACCTGAGGTTCCGGCACGGCGACCGGCTCCACCTTCACCTCGGGCAGGCTCGGCATGGCCGGTGCCTGCGGGGCTTCAACCCGCACCTGGCGCATCTCGTCCTCGCGGGTGAACAGCATCGGCAGGAAGATCACCGCCAGCGCCACCAGCACCAACGCACCGACCATGCGCTGTTTCATCCCTTTATCCAGCACTGCCATCTACTCAACCCTCCGGGGCCTGCCGCGCCAACCACTCCAGGGCCTGGGCGACACAGAAAAACGAACCGAACAGCAGGATCTGGTCATCCGCCGTCGCCTGCGCGCATTGCCCTTCGAGGGCGGCGTCGACGCTGGCATAAGACTTCACCGAGGCGCCGAGGTTCGTCAAGGCATTCGCCAGTTCTGCGGCCGGACGGCTGCGAGGTGTATCCAGTGGTGCCACCGCCCAGTCGTCGACCAGCCCCTGCAAGGGTTCGACAACGCCCTGCAGGTCCTTGTCAGCGAGCAGGCCGAACACCGCCAGGCGGCGCCCCTTGGGCGGTCGAGCGGCCAGGCGCCGCGCCAGGTAGGCGGCGGCATGCGGGTTATGCCCCACATCCAGCAGCAACTCCACCGGCTTGCCCTGCCAGTTCAGTTGGCGGCGATCGAGGCGCCCGGTGATGCGGGTATCGAGCAATGCCTGGCGGATTTGCCCGGCATCCCATGGCAGGCCCATCAACAAATAGGCCTGCAGGGCCAAGGTGGCGTTTTCCATGGGCAGGTCGAGCAATGGCAGATCGCGCAGCTCTACTCGGCCACCGTCGGCCGTGGTCCCGCGCCAGTGCCAGGCAGCGTCGCCGCTTGCCAGGTCGAAATCACGGCCACGCAGGTACAACGGCGCTGCCAGTTCCTGCGCCTTGTCCAGCAACGGCTGCGGCGGGTCGAGGTCGCCACACAGCGCCGGCTTGCCGGCGCGGAAGATACCGGCCTTCTCGAAGGCGACGCACTCACGGGTATCACCCAGGTAGTCGACATGGTCGACGCCGATACTGGTTACCAGCGCCAGGTCGGCATCGACCACGTTCACGGTGTCCAGACGGCCACCGAGGCCCACTTCGAGCACCACGGCATCCAGCTTCGACTGGTAGAACAACCAGAACGCCGCCAGGGTGCCCATCTCGAAATAGGTCAGGGAAATTTCGCCCCGCGCCGCCTCGACGGCGGCGAAGGCTTCGCACAGGCGCTCATCACTGGCCTCCTGGCCATCGATGAGCACCCGCTCGTTGTAACGCAACAGGTGCGGCGAGCTGTACACGCCAACCTTGAGCCCCTGGGCACGCAGCATCGCAGCGACGAAAGCACAGGTGGAGCCTTTGCCATTGGTACCGGTGACGGTTACCACGCGCGGCGCCAGCTTGCCCAGCGCAAGGCGGGCAAGCACGTTCTGCGAACGTTCCAGGCCCATGTCGATGGCCGATGGATGCAACTGTTCGAGGTAGGCGAGCCATTCGCCCAGGGATCGTTGTTTCATCACGCGACCGCAGCCGCCTCACGTGCCTGCTCCGGGGTTTGCTGGCCGGTCATCTGAGCCAGCAGGCGGGCCAGACGCGGGCGCAGCTCGCCACGGGAGATGATCAGGTCGATGGCGCCATGTTCCAGCAGGAACTCGCTGCGCTGGAAGCCTTCTGGCAGCTTCTCGCGCACGGTCTGCTCGATCACGCGGGGGCCGGCAAAACCGATCAGTGCCTTTGGCTCGCCGACAATGACGTCGCCGAGCATCGCCAGGCTGGCGGAAACGCCGCCGTAGACCGGGTCGGTCAACACCGAGATGAACGGGATGCCTTCTTCACGCAGGCGCGCCAGCACGGCCGAGGTCTTGGCCATCTGCATCAGCGAGATCAGCGCTTCTTGCATGCGCGCACCGCCAGAGGCCGAGAAACAGACCATCGGGCAGCGGTTTTCCAGGGCGTAGTTGGCGGCGCGCACGAAACGCTCACCGACGATGGCACCCATGGAGCCGCCCATGAAGGAGAATTCGAACGCGCTGACCACGATCGGCATGCCCATCAGGGTGCCGCTCATGGAGATCAGGGCGTCTTTCTCGCCGGTCTGCTTCTGCGCACCGGTGAGGCGGTCTTTGTACTTCTTGCCATCGCGGAACTTCAGGCGGTCGACCGGCTCCAGCTCGGCGCCCAGTTCGGCACGGCCTTCGGCGTCGAGGAAGATGTCGATACGCGCACGTGCGCCGATGCGCATGTGGTGGTTGCACTTGGGGCAGACATCCAGGGTCTTTTCCAGCTCCGGACGATACAGCACGGCCTCGCAAGCCGGGCACTTGTGCCACAGGCCTTCAGGCACCGAGCTCTTCTTCACCTCGGAACGCATGATCGAAGGGATCAGTTTGTCGACTAACCAGTTGCTCATGCTTTCTTTCTCCAGTATCGGCGGGCGGGGGCCAGCGTGACCGGCCTGCCCTGCCCTTGAGCTCAATATCTTTTATGAAACGATGATGGACCGGCCGCCGGGGCTTCCTGCGCGCCGCTCCACCGTTAATGTGTTGTTCGACCGTCGCACCGACGGCCGCCCCGCAGGGGCTGCGATAGCTATGGACGATGGTGCGCCGCCAACCGTCACATCCACTGTCACGCCTGTTTCACCGCACGCATGAAGGCTTCGATCTTCGCCGCATCCTTGATGCCCTTGGCCTGTTCCACCCCGCCGCTGACATCCACCGCATAAGGCCGCACCTGGGCAATGGCCTGGCCGACGTTCTGTGCAGACAGCCCACCGGCAAGGATGATCGGCTTGCTCAGGCGGGCCGGCACCAGTGACCAGTCGAAGGCCTCGCCAGTCCCCCCAGGTATGCCGGGCACGTAGGTGTCCAGCAGCACGCCCCGGGCGCCAGCGTAAAGCCGACAGGCCGCCTCCAGGTCATCGCCTGGGCGCACCCGCAGGGCCTTGATCCAGGGGCGGTTGTAACCTTCACAGTCTTGCGGGGTTTCGTCGCCGTGGAACTGTAGCAGGTCCAGCGGAACCACTTCGAGGATCTCGTTCAGCTCGCAGCGCGAGGCATTGACGAACAGCCCGACCGTGGTCACAAATGGCGGCAGCTCGGCAATGATCGCACGCGCCTGGCGCACGTCCACAGCGCGCGGGCTCTTGGCGTAGAACACAAAGCCGATGGCATCAGCCCCCGCCTCGGCGGCAGCCAGCGCGTCTTCGATGCGGGTAATACCGCAGATCTTGCTGCGAACGTTGCTCATGGACTGCGAACCCTGTTATTGCGGTGAAAGGCCGGATGTTAGCAAATGACTTTTCGTCCGTCAGTCAGCCAATGCCTCGTAGCCGGTCAAAAAGTGTGGGCCGATGTAACGCTTGGGCAATTGGAAGGCTTCGGGGTATTCCACCTGCACCAGGTACAGGCCGTACGGATGCGCCGTCACCCCCCCTTCACGGCGATTGCGCCCCTCCAGCACCTCACGTGCCCAGGTGGCCGGCCGCTCGCCCGCGCCAATGGTCATCAAGACACCGGCGATGTTACGCACCATATGGTGCAGGAACGCTGTGGCACGCACATCCAGCACGATCATCTGGCCATGGCGGGTAACGCGCAGGTGATGGATGTGCTTGATCGGCGACTTGGCCTGGCACTGGCTGGCGCGGAAGGCGCTGAAGTCGTGGGTGCCCAGCAGGAACGCGGCGGCTTCGGCCATGCGTTCGACATCCAGCGGGCGGTGGTTCCAGGTCACCTCCTCGGCCAGGTGTGCCGGGCGGATCGGGTCGTTGTAGATGACGTAGCGGTAACGCCGCGCCATGGCCTTGAACCGGGCGTGGAAGTCTGACGGCATCGGGCGCGACCAGACCACGCTGATGTCGTGGGGCAGGTTGAAATTGGTACCCAGGGTCCAGGCGCGCTCGTCGCGGATGGCGCGGGTATCGAAATGCACGATCTGCCCGCAGCCGTGCACCCCGGCGTCGGTGCGCCCGGCACAGATCACCGAGATAGGCTCGTTCGCCACTTTCGACAAGGCCTGCTCGAGGGCTTGCTGGACGCTGGGCACGCCACTGGCCTGGCGCTGCCAGCCGCGATAGCGCGAGCCCTTGTATTCCACGCCCAGGGCGATACGGGAGTAGCCTTCGGCCGCGGATTCGGCGGCGGTGTCGATGATGTCCAAGAGCATGAAACCTGTGGTGAATACGCAATGGCGGGATTATAACGACAACGGCAGCCCTGTTGGGCTGCCGTTGGGGGTAACGCCTGTCATGGCCCCGTCGCCGAAACGCCGGCGACAAAGCTTCAGCAGCAGAATCAGACCAACCGGGACAACAGCTCCTCGGCTTCCTGACGCTGGGTCCCGTCGCCATCCTTGACCACTTCATCAAGGATGTCACGCGCACCCTGGTGGTCGCCCATGTCGATGTAGGCACGCGCCAGGTCGAGCTTGGTGGCCACTTCGTCACTGCCAGAGAAGAAGTCGAAGTCCAGGTCATCCAGCGGCTCGGGCTCCGGCTGCGCCACTGCATCCTCAGTGGTGAAGTGCGGTTCCAGCGAAGGCGACTCGAGGTTCTGCGACAGCTTGTCCAGCTCTGCGTTGACGTCGTCCAGCTCCGAAGCGAAGCTTTTGGCGGCCGGCGAATCGTCGTCCAGCGACAGCGACAGGTCGAAATCGGTCGGCAGGTCGAGCTCGGTGATCGGCTCGAACTCCGGCACGCTGTCGAAGGCGGCCAGTTCGGCGGCGACATCTACCGGGGTTTCATCGGCGACAGCCGGGGCAACCGGCTCGCTGACATCAAGGTCGAAGTCGTCCAGGTCCGCAACCGGCTGCGGCTCGGCCTGCGCCAGCATCGCTTCGAAATCAGCATCGGCTTCGGCTTCGGCTTGCAGCTCGGCGTCCACGACGGCCGGCTGTTGCTCTACCTGCACCTCGTCCAGTACGGGCTCAGCCGGCACCGATTCATCCAGCGCAGCCTCATCCAGCGCAGCCTCATCCAGCACAGTTTCGTCCAGCGCAGCCTCATCCAGTACCGGCTCGTCCAACAGCGGTGCCGCCAGTGGGTCTTCCTCTGGCAGGTCTTCGTCAAGGCTCAGGTCGAAGGCGCTGTCCAGGTCCGATTCCTCAAGCGAAGGCACTTCGGTGATGGCCTCCGTTTCAGGCTCGACGATGTCATCCAGCGCCGCCTCAGCGACCGAATCGGGCTGCTCCAGTACCGCTGGCTCGTCTTCCGGCTCAGGCTCAAGCGCTTGCTCTGCCATGTCCTCGGAAACAACGTCTTCAACCACCGGTGCCTCAGGCGGGTCCTGCAGCAGGCCCTGCACGTACTGCTCATCCATTTCAGCAGCCAGCGCTGCCGCGCCCAGACCGGCGGCGGCCACACCCAGCATGGCGGGGAAGCGGCCTTTGAGTTCCTGAACCTGAGCCACATTCTGTTCGGTAGCCGGCAGCACACGCTCCTGCTCGACGAACGCACTGTGATCACCCTGGCGGGCATACACTTCCATCAGCTTCAGGCGCAGCTCATCACGGCCGGGCTCTGCGGCGAGGGCGGTTTCGAGCAGCTCGGCGGCATGATTCAGACGACCGCTTTCAACGCTCTGCTCGACCTCGGCCAGCAGCGCGGCAGTGGCGTCGGGCTCAAGCACAGGCTCGGTGACCGGGGCCGCAGGTTTTTCCGCGGCGGCAGCAGCTGCGGCAGAGGCCGCGACCACGGCTGGCGACAGCGTGACGCTCGGTGCCGAAACATCCAGGCCTTCAAAGCTGTCGGAGGCCATGTCCAGGCCCGCACCCTGCTCTTCCTCAGCCAAGGCCCGCGCCATGCGCAGGTGTTTCTCTGCCTCTTCCTGAGCCTTGCGCTTGCGCATCAAGAGCACCAGCAGAAGCAGCAGCACGAGGAACGCAGACCCTGCAATCAGCCACAGCAGCAAGGGGTTGCCGAGCACATTGTCGAAGGTGCCGCTTGGCTGGGCAGCCGGCGCAGCATTGGCGGCAGGCACGTTTTTCGGCGCGGTGTCGACAGCGGCTGGCGCAGGCTTGACCACTGGCTGGGCATTTGCCGCCGGTTTCGCGGGTGCTGGCTCGCCTGGCAGCGCGGCGGCGACCGGGGCCGTACCGGCTGCGCCCTGAGCTTCAAGACGGGCCAGTTGGTTGTTCTTCAACTCGATCAGACGCTGCAGCTTGTCCAGCTGGCTCTGCAGGTCTGCCATGCGGCTCTTGAGCTCATCGTTGTCACGGCGGCTGGTGTCGAGGCTTTCCTGGGCCACGGCCAGCTTGTCATTGAGCGCCTTGGCCTGCCCTGCGCCAGCCTGGTTGCCGGGGCTGACCAGGCGCAGGTTGTCACCTTGGGCAATGCGCTCCGGCGCCGCGTCGGCAGCACCTCGGCGGGTGGCGTCGAGCTGGCGGGCACGCGGCCCCAGGCGCCGGCCTTCACGCCAGGCCGCATACTGCTCGGCCACGTCGCGAACCGCTTCGCCCTGAGGGATATTCTGCACCTGTTGCTGATCGGGCAGGCGCAGTACCTGTCCAACTTTCAACTGGTTGATGTTGTTGCCAATGAAGGCGTCCGGGTTCAGCGCCTGGATCGCGATCATGGTCTGCTGTATCGAACCGCCCTGGCTGTTGCGCGCGGCAATCTGCCACAAGGTGTCGCGGCGCTGGGTGGTGTAGTTGCTCGCACCCGTCACCGCCGGCGCCACATTGGCCGCCGCCGGTTGCTTGCCCTGCGCCTTGGCCTGGTCAAGCAGGACGCTATAGTCGCGTAGCAATCGCCCCTGCGGCCACATCACCTGGACCAGGAACTTGACCACCGAGCCCGGCAGCGGCTGGCTGGAAGTGACGCGCAGCACGCTCCTGCCGTTGGGGTTGATCACCGGTGTGAACGTCAGGTCTTCGAGGTAAGTCGGAAAGGCCACCCCCGCCTTGCTGAACTCTTCCGGCGGCGCCAGGCTCGGCGCCACCTCGGCGGCAGTGAGGTCGCGCACGTCGAGCAATTCGATCTCGGCGTCCAGCGGCTGATTCTGTGCCGACTTGAGGGTCAGCTCCCCCAGGCCCAGGGCATTGGCCATACCCGACGACAGCGCCGAGGCAGCCGCCATGGCCAGAACCAGTTTGCGAATTCGAAGCATGACCTCTTCCCTTGTATGAATCGTCCCGAAACCTGCATGCAGAGCAGGACAAAAGTGCTCGCAGTATCTTTTACAGCCTGTCTTTAATCAACAATTGTGCCACCTGCACAGCATTGAGCGCCGCGCCCTTGCGCAGGTTGTCGGTGGTCAGCCAGAGGTTGAGCTGCTGATCTTCATCGACACCATGGCGTACACGACCAACATAGACCACGTCTTGGCCCACTGCGTCACCAACCGGGGTCGGATAATCGTCGCGCTCCACCAGCTCGACGCTGTCGGCAGACTCCAGGGCCTGGTTGACCGCAGCCAGGTCGACCTGGCGACGGCTCTGCACGGCCACACTGAAGCTATCGCCGAAAAACACCGGGACTTGAACGCAGCTCACCGAAATCTTCAGTTCAGGCTGCCCGAGCAGCACGCGCAATTCGCTGACCAGGCGCCGCTCCAGTGCAGTGTGGCCCTGTTCGTCGGCGGCGCCGACCTGGGCCAGCAGGTTGAACGCTATCTGGCGGTCGAAGAAGCGCGGCTCCAGGGGGCGGGCGTTGAGCAGCTCGGCGGTCTGCCGGGCCAGTTCGCTGACCGCTTCGCGGCCCTGCGCGGACACCGCCAGCGCGGCCATCACCTGAACCCGTTCGATGTCCAGCAAGCCTTTGAGCGGCGCCAGCGCAACGGCCAGGGCAACGGCTGCGCTGCTGGGGCTGGCAATGCGCGCAGGCAGCGTCAGGCCGGCAAGGCGTTCGGCATTGGCTTCCGGCACCACGGCAATGGCATCGTCCAGGCCAGCGGACAGGTCAATGACCGTGCAGCCTGCCTGCAGGGCCTTGCTGGCGAAGCTGCGGCTGACCGCCGCGCCTGCGGCGAAGAAGGCCAGCTTGACCTGGGCGAAATCGAAGCTGTCCACTTCGCGGACTTTGAGCTTCTTGCCGGCGAACATCACGCTGCTGCCTGCGGACTCCATGCTGGCCAGGAGGTGCAAGGTGGCGACCGGGAACGCCAGTTCTTCGAGAATCTGTACCAGGGTTTCACCGACACTGCCGGTGGCGCCGACGACGGCGATATCGAGAGAAGGGTTCATGCTACGGGCTGCCTCAGGCGAAACGGGGAGCGGCACTTTACTCGCATTGCCCCGACGAGGCCAACACAGCCATTCGTTTGCTACCAGGCGTAACCCACCATAAAAAAACCCGCGCTGTCACCAGCGCGGGTTTTCGGTCAAACCAGAACGATCAACGCTCCAGCAGAATCCGCAGCATGCGGCGCAGCGGTTCGGCGGCGCCCCACAGCAGCTGGTCACCCACGGTGAACGCACCCAGGTACTGCGAACCCATGTTCAGCTTGCGCAGGCGGCCCACCGGAATGTTCAAGGTACCGGTGACCTTGGTCGGGGTCAGCTCTTGCATGCTGATCTCGCGCTGGTTCGGCACCAGTTTCACCCATGGGTTGTGCTGGCTGATCATGCCTTCGATGTCGGCCAGCGGCACGTCCTTGTTCAGCTTGATGGTCAGCGCCTGGCTGTGGCAACGCATGGCGCCGATGCGCACGCAGATACCGTCGACCGGGATCGGGCTCTTGAAACGACCGAGGATCTTGTTGGTTTCGGCCTGGGCCTTCCACTCTTCACGGCTCTGCCCGTTCGGCAGCTCCTTGTCGATCCACGGAATCAGGCTGCCGGCCAGCGGCACACCGAAGTTCTCGGTGGGGAACGCTTCGCCGCGCATGGTCTCGGCAACCTTGCGGTCGATGTCCAGAATGGCGCTGGCCGGGTTCGCCAGATCATCGGCCACGGCCGCATGGGTGGCGCCCATCTGCTTGATCAGCTCACGCATGTTCTGCGCGCCGGCACCGGAAGCCGCCTGGTAGGTCATGGCGCTCATCCACTCGACCAGGCCGGCCTCGAACAGGCCGCCCAAGCCCATCAGCATCAGGCTGACCGTGCAGTTGCCGCCAATGTAGTTCTTGGTGCCGGCATCGAGCTGCTGGTCGATGACCTTGCGGTTGACCGGGTCGAGGATGATGACCGCGTCATCCTGCATGCGCAGGGACGAGGCGGCATCGATCCAGTAACCCTGCCAGCCGGCTTCACGCAGCTTGGGGAAGACCTCGTTGGTGTAGTCGCCGCCCTGGCAGGTCAGGATCACGTCGAGGGTCTTGAGTTCTTCAATCGAATACGCGTCCTTGAGCGGAGCTGTATCCTTGCCCACGTTCGGGCCTTGGCCACCGACATTGGAGGTGGTGAAGAACACCGGCTCGATAAGGTCGAAATCCTGCTCCTCCAGCATCCGCTGCATGAGCACGGAACCGACCATACCGCGCCAACCGATCAGACCTACACGTTTCATCGCAACTACACCTTTGCTAAAAGTGGGCCGCCACCGACCAAAAACGGTGGCGGGCCAGAGAGATTACAGATTCCGCAGCGCTGCGACTACTGCGTCGCCCATTTCCTGCGTGCCTACTTTGTCGCAGCCGGCCGACCAGATGTCACCGGTGCGCAAACCTTGGTCCAGCACCAGGCTGACGGCCTGCTCGATGGCCTCGGCTGCAGCCTGCTGGTTGAAGCTGTAACGCAGCATCATCGACACCGACAGGATGGTCGCCAGCGGGTTGGCGATGCCCTGGCCGGCGATGTCCGGCGCCGAGCCGTGGCACGGCTCGTACATGCCCTTGTTGTCGGCATCCAGCGACGCCGAAGGCAGCATGCCGATGGAACCGGTCAGCATGGAAGCTTCATCCGACAGGATGTCACCGAACATGTTGTCGGTCACTACCACGTCGAACTGCTTGGGCGCGCGGACCAACTGCATGGCAGCGTTGTCGACGTACATGTGGCTCAGTTCGACATCCGGGTAGTCCTTGGCCACGTCTTCGACCACTTCGCGCCACAGCTGGCTCGAAGCCAGGACGTTGGCCTTGTCCACCGAACACAGCTTTTTGCCGCGCACACGGGCCATGTCGAAACCGACGCGGGCGATGCGGCGCACTTCGCTTTCGCTGTAGGGCAGTGTGTCGTAGGCCTGGCGCTCGCCACCTTCGAGTTCGCGCTGGCCACGTGGCGCACCGAAATAGATGCCACCGGTCAGCTCACGGACGATGAGGATATCCAGGCCCGAGACGATTTCTGGCTTGAGCGAGGAAGCATCGGCCAGTTGCGGGTAGAGGATGGCCGGGCGCAGGTTGGCGAACAGGCCCAGTTGCGAGCGGATTTTCAGCAAGCCACGCTCAGGGCGGATGTCACGCTCGATCTTGTCCCATTTCGGGCCGCCCACAGCGCCCAGCAGCACGGCATCGGCCTGGCGCGCACGCTCCAGGGTCTCGTCAGCCAGCGGCACGCCATGCTTGTCGATGGCCGCGCCACCGATCACGTCGTGCGCCAGGCTCAGGCCCAGCTGGAACTTGTCGTTGGCCAGCTCCAGCACCTTGACCGCCTCGGCCATGATTTCCGGGCCGATGCCATCACCTGGGAGAATCAGAATCTGCTTGCTCATGCTTTCCTCTATCCATTCAAGCGCTGCGGCCAGCTCGGCCGCAGCGAAATAAACTCAGCGCTCGGCCCACAACACGATGACATCGGTGCTGAACGAGCCGTCGGCTTCAACCTGGTAATACTGCCGCACTTCTTCACCCATGGCTTGCTGCAATTGGCGTATGGCCACACGCAGCGGCTCGGGCGTGCGCATGCGCTCTACCCACGAGTTCCACTCCAGGCGCAGGCGCTGACGCGTGTGGCTACGGGCATGCAAGCCGGCTTCGCTGACCTGGCGCTGCCACTCGGCGGCCGAATAATCGCGCACGTGGCTGGTGTCGCGCAGCACTTCGACCGTTTGCAGGTAGGTGTCGAGCAACGGGCTGCCGGGTGACAGCACATCGATGAACGCCGCCACCCCACCCGGCTTCAGCACACGACGCACTTCGCGCAGGGCCAGGCCCAGGTCGCTCCAGTGGTGTGCCGAGTAGCGGCTGAAGACGAAGTCGAACGAGGCGTCGGCGAACGGCAGGCGCTCGGCGGCGCCGCATTCGGTGGTGATATTGCCCAGGCCACGCTCGGCAGCGGCACTGGCGACCACGTCGAGCATCGACTGTGACAGATCGTAGGCGACCACTTCCGCCACCAGAGGCGCGACGTGGAAGCTGACATGACCGGCACCACAGCCCAGGTCCAGTACACGCGCCTCGGCATGGCCTGCCAGCTCGGCTTGCAGCAGGGCGAATTCAGTGCCCTGGGCATGTACCGCGCTGCTGAGGTAGGCGCTGGCCTGTTCGCCGAACTGGCGTTGGACCACATCGGTGTGGGTGGTGCTGGTCATGGGGCAATCCTTTTGGTGTTGTGTTGCCTATGCAGGCTTCGCCGGCGAACCCGCTCCCACATCGGCAGCGTTGCCAATGTGGGAGGCGGTCAATCAGGCATCCCGGAACAGCCAGGGCTGGCTGGCGCGGTGCTTGCCTTCGAAGACTTTGATCGAATCGCTGTCCTGCAAGGTCAAGCCGATGTCGTCGAGGCCGTTGAGCAGGCAGTGCTTGCGGAAGGCATCGATCTCGAAGTGCAGCACCTTGCCATCAGGGCGGGTCACGGCCTGGGCTTGCAGGTCGACGGTCAACTGATAGCCAGGGTTGGCTTCTACCTGTTTGAACAGCTCGTCGACTTCCTCATCGCTCAAGATGATCGGCAACAGGCCGTTCTTGAAGCTGTTGTTGAAGAAGATGTCGGCAAAGCTCGGTGCGATGACACTGCGAAAGCCGTATTCATCCAACGCCCAGGGCGCGTGCTCGCGGCTGGAGCCGCAACCGAAGTTCTCCCGCGCCAACAACACGCTGGCACCCTGGTAGCGTGCGTGGTTGAGCACGAATTCCTGGTTCAGCGGCCGCTTACTGTTGTCCTGGTAGGGCTGGCCCACATCCAGGTAACGCCATTCGTCGAACAGGTTGGGGCCGAAGCCGGTGCGTTTGATCGACTTGAGAAACTGCTTGGGAATGATCTGGTCGGTGTCGACGTTGGCACGGTCCAATGGCGCGACGAGGCCGGTGTGCTGGGTAAAGGCTTTCATGCTGCGCTCCCTTGGATCAACTCGCGTACATCGATGAAGTGGCCCGTCACCGCGGCGGCGGCCGCCATGGCCGGGCTGACCAGGTGGGTACGGCCACCGGCACCCTGACGGCCTTCGAAGTTGCGGTTGGACGTCGACGCGCAGTGCTCGCCACTTTCCAGGCGGTCCGGGTTCATCGCCAGGCACATCGAGCAACCCGGTTCACGCCACTCGAAACCGGCTTCGAGGAAAATCTTGTCGAGGCCTTCACGTTCGGCCTGCGCCTTCACCAGGCCCGAGCCCGGAACGACAATAGCCTGCTTGACGGTGGCAGCGACCTTGCGGCCCTTGGCGATTTCGGCTGCGGCGCGCAGGTCTTCGATCCGCGAGTTGGTGCAGGAGCCGATGAATACGCGGTCGAGCTGGATATCGGTGATCGCCTGGTTGGCGGTCAGGCCCATGTACTTCAAGGCACGCTCGATCGAGCCACGCTTGACCAGGTCGGCCTCGGCGGCCGGGTCCGGCACGCGCTGGTCAACCGCCAGCACCATCTCGGGTGAAGTGCCCCAGCTGACCTGCGGCTTGATCTGCCCGGCGTCCAGCTCGACCACGGTGTCGAACACCGCGTCGTCATCGGAAACCAGGTCTTGCCAAGACGCTACCGCTTGCTCCCACTGCTCGCCCTTCGGCGCGTAGGGGCGACCTTCAACATAGGCAACGGTGGTGGCATCGGTCGCCACCAGGCCGACACGGGCACCGGCCTCGATCGACATGTTGCAGATGGTCATGCGGCCTTCCATGGACAAACCACGGATAGCGCTGCCGGCAAATTCCATGGCGTGGCCGTTGCCACCCGCGGTGCCGATCTTGCCGATAATGGCGAGGACGATGTCCTTGGCGGTGACACCGGCAGGCAATTGGCCTTCGACGCGCACCAGCATGTTCTTCATCTTCTTGGCGACCAGGCACTGGGTAGCGAGCACGTGCTCGACCTCCGAGGTGCCGATGCCGTGGGCCAAGGCGCCAAATGCACCGTGGGTGGAGGTGTGCGAGTCGCCGCAGACCACGGTCATGCCCGGCAAGGTAGCGCCCTGCTCCGGGCTGATGACGTGGACGATGCCCTGGCGCTCGTCGTTCATCTTGAATTCGACGATGCCGTACTCGTCACAGTTTTCGTCGAGGGTCTGCACCTGCAGGCGCGACACCTGGTCGACGATGGCCTCGATACCGCCCTTGCGCTCTGGCGTGGTCGGCACGTTGTGGTCGGGCGTGGCGATGTTGGTGTCGATGCGCCATGGCTTGCGGTTCGCCAGGCGCAGGCCTTCGAAGGCCTGGGGCGACGTCACTTCGTGGATGATGTGGCGGTCGATGTAGATCAAGGACGAGCCGTCATCACGGCGCTTGACCTCATGGGCTTCCCAGAGTTTGTCGTAGAGCGTTTTGCCAGCCATCAGACTGTTCCTCATCAGCGTCTTTCTATGCCAAAGACCCCTTGGCTTGTACGGACGATGCTATGGCGATAGATTGAATAACTCAAATTCATAATTTTCATGCTTTGCATAACCATCAGGAATCATAGAGATGGACCTGGCCAACCTCAGTGCTTTTATCGCCATTGCCGAAACCGGCAGTTTCTCCGGGGCCGGCGAACGCCTGCACCTGACCCAGCCTGCCATCAGCAAACGCATCGCCGGCCTCGAGCAGCAACTGGACGTGCGCCTGTTCGACCGACTGGGGCGTGAAGTGACCCTCACCGAAGCCGGCCGGGCGTTGCTGCCACGGGCCTATCAAATACTCAATGTGCTCGATGATACTCGACGCGCACTGACCAATTTGACGGGACAGGTGAGCGGTCGGCTGACCCTGGCCACCAGCCACCATATCGGTTTGCACCGCTTGCCTCCGCTTCTACGGGCCTTTACCCGGCAGTACCCCTCAGTGGCGCTGGATATTCAGTTCCTGGATTCAGAAGCGGCCTACGACGAGATTCTCCATGGTCGCGCTGAAATTGCCGTCATCACGCTGGCACCCGAGCCCCACCACCTGATCAAGGCGATCCCGGTCTGGAACGACGCCCTGGACTTCGTCGCGGCACCGGAGCATCCACTGGCCAGCAACCACGCGGTCAGTCTGGCCGATGTCGCCCGCCACCCGGCGGTGTTCCCGGGCGGCAACACCTTTACCCACCACATCGTCCAGCGCCTGTTCGAAAGCCAGGGGCTGACGCCGAACATCGCCATGAGCACCAACTACCTGGAAACCATCAAGATGATGGTTTCCATTGGCCTGGCCTGGAGCGTGCTGCCCCGCACCATGCTCGACGATCAGGTTGCACCCATCGCTTTACCCGGCATACAGCTGTCGCGCCAGCTAGGCTACATACTGCACACGGAGCGAACGCTATCGAATGCGGCGAGGGCCTTCATGGCCCTGCTCGACAGTCACGCAGGGTCCGCCTGACCGGTCGTCAGTTCGGCATTTCCAACTCAAGGACGCCTCAAACGCCAAAGGTCTGGTACCAATGCCCAAATCAGCAAACCGCTTTCCGCGCCTGCCGCGTATCTCTGCGGCCGACCCTCAGGAATCCGAGCAGGCCTGGCAGAACGCCCCACAGCTGCTGGCCGCGCTCAACGGTGCCCACCTGGGGGCCTGGCTGTGGGACATCGAAACCGGTCGGGTCAGCTGGTCACGCGGCACCCAGGCGTTGTTCGGCTTCGACCCGCAACGCCCGCTGCCCAACGACATCGATTACCTTGACCTGCTGCCCGAGGAAGACCGCGCGCGCACCCGCCAGTTGTTCCAGGCAGTGGTCAACGGCGAGCCCGTGGAGCAGGCCATGCGCCATCGCATCCGCTGGCCGGATGGCAGCCTGCATTGGCTGGAGATAAACGGCAGCCTGACCCACGACCGCCACGGCCGGCCGCAGATGATCGGGGTGATCCGTGAGATCACCCGCCAGCGCGAGCGGGAAACGGCGCTGATCAACTCGGAAAAACGCTTCGCCACGCTGTTTCACCTGAGCCCCAATGCCATCCTGCTGACCCGTCGCCACGACGGCATGATCTTCGAGGTCAACCAGCATTTCGAGGACATGTTCGGCTGGCCGGGCAGCCAGGTGATCGGCAAGACCAGCCTGGAGCTGGGCCTGTGGGTGCACCCCGAGCAACGCCAGCAGATGCTCGACGCCACCCGCGCCAGCAGCGGCCCGCTGAACCTGGAGGTGCAGTTTCGGGCCAGCAACGACAAGGTGCATGACGGCATCCTCTGCACCCAGGGCATAGAACTGGAGGGCGTGACCTTTCTGCTCAGCACCTTCGTCGACACCACCGAGCGCAAGCGCGCCGAGCAGGCCCTCAAGGACAGCCAGGAGCGACTCGATCTGGCCCTGGATTCGGCGCAGCTGGGCACCTGGGACTGGCACATCCCCAGCGGCATGCTGTATGGCTCGGCCCGCGCGGCGCAACTGCACGGTCTTGACCCCATCCCTTTCCACGAGTCGTTCGATGCCTTTTTCGAAGGTGTGCCGGAGCAAGAGCGCAACGTCATGCGCCAGGCCTACCGCAGCCTGCGCGAAGGGCCAGCGGGCAATTACCAGATCACCTACCGGGTACAGTTGGAGAACGGCACTTCGCGTTATATCGAAAGCCGTGCGCGGCTGTACCGGGACGACCAGGGCAACCCCCTGCGCATGGCCGGCACCCTGCTGGACATCACCGACCAGGTAGAGCGCGAACAGCGCCTGAGCGCCTCGGAAGAAAAGTTCGCCAGCCTGTTCCAGGTCAGCCCCGACCCGATCTGCGTGACCCGCCAGGACACCGGCCAGTTCATCGAGATCAACCCGGCCTTCACCCAGACCTTCGGCTGGAACGCCGACCAGGTGATCGGCCGCACCGCCGAGCAAATCGGCCTGTGGGCCGAGTCCATCGAACGCGCGCAGCGCATCGAGCGGGTGATCCGCGAACAGGCCCTGAGCAACGTGGCCGTAGTGGTCAACCACCGCAACGGCTCACCCTTGACCTGCGTGATATCCAGCTGCCTGATCAGTGTCGATGACCAGCCCTGCAGCGTCACCACCCTGCGCGACATCACCCAGCAGCAACGCGCCGAAGCGGCGCTCAAGTCCAGTGAAGAGAAGTTCGCCAAGGCCTTCCACTCCAGCCCCGACGCCATCACCATCACCGAGCGCTACAGCGGCCGCTACCTGGAAATCAACGACGGGTTCTGCCGGCTGACCGGCTACAGCGCAGCCGAAGTGGTCGGGCGCAGCGTTTACGAGCTGGGCATCTGGGCCGACGACAAGCAACGCAACGCCCTGCTCGCCGAGCTCAAGGAACGGGGCCGGGTGCACCATCGGGAGATGCTCGGGCGCAACAAGCGCGGCGATATCCTCACCGTCGAAGTGTCGGTGGAACCGATTACCCTGAACGAGACCGACTGCCTGCTGCTGACCGCCCGCGACGTCAGCCAGCTGAAGAATGCCCAAGCGCAGATCCGCCACCTGGCGTACCACGACCCGCTGACCAACCTGCCCAATCGCGCCCTGCTGATGGACCGCCTGAGCCAGCAGATCGCCCTGCTCAAACGCCACAACCTGCGGGGTGCGCTGCTGTTTCTCGACCTTGATCACTTCAAGCACATCAACGATTCGCTCGGCCACCCGGTGGGCGACGCCGTGCTGAAGATCATCACCGCGCGCCTGGAGGCCAGCGTGCGTCTGGAAGACACCGTGGCGCGGCTGGGCGGCGACGAGTTCGTGGTGCTGCTCAGCGGCCTGGAAGGCAGCCGCGAACAGGTCGAAAGCAAGGTGCGCGATCTGGCCGATACCCTGCGCGAACTGCTGGCCGAACCGATGTCGCTGGATGGCCAACGCCTGCAGGTGACGCCCAGCATCGGCGTGGCGCTGATACCCGATCACGGCACTACCCCGGCCGACTTGCTCAAACGCGCCGATATTGCCCTGTACCGGGCCAAGGACTCCGGGCGCAACACCACCCAGCTGTTCCACACCACCATGCAAAAGGCCGCCAGCGAGCGCTTGCGCATGGAAAACGACCTGCGCCTGGCGCTGGCCCGGGGTGAGCTGGCCCTGCACTTCCAGCCCCAGGTGGATGCCCGCGACAACCGTATTGTCGGTGCCGAGGTGCTGCTGCGCTGGCACCACCCGCAACTCGGCCAGCATCCGCCGGCGCAGTTCATCCAGGTGCTGGAAGAAAGCGGGCTGATCCTGGAAGTGGGCAGTTGGATTCTCGACGAAGCCTGCGACGCGTGCGCGCACATGCTCATGGATGGGTTGATCGACGCTGATGACTTCAGCCTGTGCGTGAACATCAGCCCGCGGCAGTTCCGCCAGAACGATTTCGTCGGGCGGGTCCTGCGCAGCCTGGACGACTACCGCCTGCCACGGCAAATGCTCAAGCTCGAGATCACCGAAGGCATCGTCATCCAGAACCTCGAAGACACCATCAGCAAGATGCGCGAACTGAAGAGGCACGGGGTGAGCTTTGCCATGGACGACTTCGGCACGGGCTATTCGTCACTGACTTACCTCAAGCGTTTGCCGGTGGATGCCCTGAAGATCGACCAGACCTTCGTGCGCGATGCGCCGATCGACCCCAATGACGCCGAAATCGTCCGCGCCATCGTCGCCATGGCCCACAGCCTGGACCTGGCGGTGATCGCCGAAGGGGTGGAGTTGACCGAACAACTGGCGTTTCTCGAGCAGTTGGGCTGCCACTTGTACCAAGGGTATCTGCACAGCCGGCCACTGCCGTTGCCGGAGTTCCGCCAGATGTTGCTAGAGGCACCGGCAGATTTCTGATGCCGGAATGCGAAAAGGGCACCCTGGGGTGCCCTTCTCGTTACCGACCGGCTGACAGTTAGTTCAGCGCTGGCTTGTCGCCATTGATCGGGATGCGCTTGGCTTTGGCTTCTTCAGGCACGATGCGCAGCAGGTCGATGCTGAGCAAGCCATTGGCCAGGCCAGCGGCCTTGACCTCGATGTGGTCGGCCAGGCGGAACGACAGCTTGAAGGCGCGCTGGGCGATGCCCTGGTGCAGGTAGGTCACCTCAGCGGCGCTGCTGTCGCGTTTGCCACCGGAGACGGTCAGGACACCTTTTTCGACCTGCAGGTCGAGGTCCTGCTCCTGGAAACCGGCAGCGGCAACCACGATGCGGTAGTGGTCTTCGCCATGTTTTTCCACGTTGTAGGGCGGGTAGCTGCTACCGGCCTCGTTACGTGCCGCGGATTCGAACAGGTCGTTGAAACGGTCGAAACCAACGGAATGACGGAACAGTGGAGCGAGAGAGAAAGCGGTAGTCATGGTCATAAACTCCTGAGATTCAGCAAGTAAGTCACTACGCGACCCGACTTCGGCATCGCGTACTCAAAAGATATGGCCGGTGAACCGGCTTTCAAGAGGGGCTACGAAAAAATTTTCTGTTTTTCCGCTTTTACTGCAAAGCGGCAGATCAGGCCACGCATGCCTCGAAGGCCTGCGCCTCAACCCCCAGCAAGCGGCTGATGCGCGCGCAATCATCTTCCCGACGCAGCTCGGCAAACAGCACCACCGCCTCCGGGTAGCTGCGGGTCAGCATCGCCAGCCACTGCTTCATCCGCCCCGGCGCATAGCGCGGGGACAGCTTGGCCTGGGCCTGGCGCCAGAATTCGCGCAGCAGCGGCAGCAGGTCATCCCAGCTCATGGGCTGGTACGCCCGGCCGTCGCGGGCAGCGGCGATCTGCAGGCCCAGGTCGGGCCGCGACACCAGCCCGCGCCCCAACATGATGTGCTCGGCACCACTGACCTCGCGGCAGCGGCGCCAGTCGTCCACGGTCCAGATCTCGCCGTTGGCGAACACTGGCACCTTGACCACATCCTGCACCCGCGCCACCCATTCCCAATGAGCCGGCGGCTTGTAGCCCTCGACTTTGGTCCGCGCATGCACCACCAGGTGCGCCGAACCGCCCTCGGCCAGGGCCGTGGCGCACTCCAGTGCACCGTCGGGGCTGTCGAAGCCCAGGCGCATCTTTGCAGTGACCGGGATGTCCGCCGGTACCGCCCGGCGCACCTCGCGGACGATGGCATGCAGCAACTCAGGCTCCTTGAGCAGCACCGCGCCGCCACGCGACTTGTTCACGGTCTTGGCCGGGCAGCCGAAATTCAGGTCGATTACCGGTGCCCCCAGCTCACAGGCCAGCGCAGCGTTCTCGGCCAGGCACACCGGGTCAGAGCCCAGCAGTTGCACACGCATCGGTACGCCGGCCGCAGTCCTTGCGCCCTGGCGCAACTCAGGCGCCAGCTTGTCGAACGAGGAAGGCGGCAACAGGCGGTCGCACACCCGGATGAACTCGGTGACGCACCAATCGATGCCACCCACTCGGGTCAGGACGTCGCGCAGGATGTTGTCGACCAGCCCCTCCATCGGGGCCAGGGCAATTTGCATGTGTGGGTCTCGGCGGGAAAAGGCGGCAGTCTAGCAAAAAACCGTACGCCTTCAGGCACCGATCAGCGCTTGGCCATAACCCTCGATAAATTCGACCGGCATGCGCTTGGGCTTGCCGCTGGACAACTCGATACAGGCGAAGGTGGTCTGCGCCCGCAGCAGGGTCACACCATCGCGTGGGCGCTTGAGCTGGAAGCGGCGGGTCATGCGCAGGCGTTGGTCCCAGTCGATGATCCAGGTTGCCAGTTGCAGCTCGTCGTCTTCGTAGCCGGCGGCCAGGTAGTCAATTTCGTGGCGTACCACGGCCATGGCGCGGTCCAGGCGCCGGTATTCGGCCAGGTCCAGGCCCAGGCGCTGGGAATGGCGCCAGGCACAACGTTCGAGCCAGGTGACGTAGGCGGCGTTGTTGGCGTGGCCGAGGCCGTCGATGTCTTCGCTGCCGACGCGCAGGTCGATGATGAAGGGTGTTGCCAGGTCCCAGCTCATGCGCGCTCCTGAGAGGTTTCTTTGGGGGAGATTGCGGCGCTTTGCGCTCCACGGTCCTGGCGAGTGTAACGGATGCTCAGGCGCTTTGCCGCGCCGGCGCACTGGCACGGCTCAACAGCTCGAGCACCGCCTCGCCCAGACGCGGGTCGGCCAGCACCCGTTGGTGCCCGCCCTCCTCCAACAGCATCAGGCGGCTGTCGAACCAGGCCTTGTGGATGATCTGGGCCTCGTCGGCGGCCACCAGGCCATCGTCAGCGGCATGCACCACCAAGCCTGGCAGCTCCAGTTGATAACCACTGACGTCCAGGCGTGCGATCTGCATCCCGACATCCCGCTCGACCTGGCGAATGAATGCTGCCCGCGCCCGCGCCGGCAGCCCCAGGTGATGGGCGAAGCCGCGCAACACGCCGAGCAATTGCGCCGGTGCCGCGATGCTCACCGCCGCCTCGGCGCGCAAGCCCATCTGCAGCGCCAGCAGCACACTGGCACCGCCCATGGAATGCCCGATCACTGCACGCAGCGGCGGCAGCTCGGCCGCCGCTTCCAGCAGCGCGCGGGCAAACAGCACCACGTGAGCCTGATGGCCAGGCGAACGCCCATGCGCCGGCCCCTCCAACGAAACCACCGTGTGCCCAGCCTGGACCAGGGTTTCGATCAACGCGGCAAACTGCGTGGGGCGCCCCTCCCAGCCGTGCATCAGCAATACCGTCGGGCCCTTGCCCCAGCGCAACGCCGAAAGCCCGAAGCGCAGGGTGATGCGCTCGGCCTTGGCCAGCAGCGGCAGTTCCCACGCTCTTGGCGGCAGCGTGCGCGGGGTCATGAAGGCGCGGCGCATCTTGCCGGCCACATGCTCCGGCGCCAGGTGGCCCAGGGTGCCATTGATGCCACGAATCCAGCTCAGGGTAGTCATCGCCTTGCTCCCGCCTTGTGGTTATTCAGATCACCGCCGACTTGGCGGCACGCAATACACGGTCGGACAGCTCGCCAGTGCCCAGGGCACGCGCCAGGGCCAGGCCACCGACCATCAGTGCAAGGTCGGCCAGGGCTTTGTCGATGTCTTCGGGGCGATCGACCATTTTCGCGGTCATCAGCTCGATGTGCTCGGCCAGCACCTCGCGGAACACCTCTGGCAACCGCTGCATCTCGCCCAGGGCGTTGGGCAGCGGGCAGGCATGAACTTCAGCGTCGCGGTGCTTGCGCGAGAGGTAGAACGCCGACACCAAGGCGCGGCGTGCTTCGCCATCCAGGCTAGGGTCGACCTGGGCCAGCAAGGCCCGCCGCTCGCCCAGCAACTGGCGGAACGCTTCGAGCATCAGCTCGTCCTTGCTGTCGAAATGGGCATAGAACCCCCCGACGGTCAGCCCGGCGGCGCCCATGACTTGGCTGACGCTCGGCTCTGCCGGGCCATGTTGAATCAAGGCACTGCGCGCTGCCTCGAGAATCCGGTCGCGGGTCTTGCTCTTTTTGTCGTTCATGGCCACCTCAAATATTATGCTCGTAATATTATAGGCGTAATATTTTTTGGCAAGCGAAATCCTCAGCCACCTGTCGGTGCCGGGAATATTCGGAGGGGAAAAAACAAAAGGCCCATTCAATAAGCGAATGAGCCTTTAAAGTCCCGCAAAACGCGGGTAAACATGGCGTCCCCTAGGGGACTCGAACCCCTGTTACCGCCGTGAAAGGGCGGTGTCCTAGGCCACTAGACGAAGGGGACGTAACCTTCGTGCCGGTCCGTTTTCACGTACCGCGGCAAAATTGGTGGAGCTAAGCGGGATCGAACCGCTGACCTCCTGCATGCCATGCAGGCGCTCTCCCAGCTGAGCTATAGCCCCGGATTTCTAGCCTCTCGGCCCAGCGACATAATGAAACATCGCTTGTGCAAAACTGGCGTCCCCTAGGGGACTCGAACCCCTGTTACCGCCGTGAAAGGGCGGTGTCCTAGGCCACTAGACGAAGGGGACGAACCTTCTTACCTTCAAGACCCGGTTGCTGGACCCGGTCTTGCTTATCAGCCTTGGCTGCTAAGCGGAATTTGGTGGAGCTAAGCGGGATCGAACCGCTGACCTCCTGCATGCCATGCAGGCGCTCTCCCAGCTGAGCTATAGCCCCACAATGTCGCTCTGAGCAGAATCGCTGGCTGGGTGGCTGGCGTTTCGTTTCACTCATCGCTGTGGACGGGGCGCATATTAAGATCGGATTGCACGGCTGTCAAACGAATTTTTGAAATTATTCAAAAGTTTTTTCACAGATAACAATCACTTACCGCCCTGCCCTTTGTTCTCCCATGGTTTTCTAAGCATTTGAACCTGTGGTAACGGGCAAGCCTGCGCCCACAGGTTCGCGCTAACGCCACGTCAGGCGATAGTCGCCAGCAGCTTTTCCCACTCTTTGTTTTCTTTCTTCGACACGCCACCGAGCAGGTCCAGGGCCTGGCGCAAGCGGTAGCGCGTCAGGTCCGGGCCGAGAATTTCCATGGCATCGAGCACCGACACCGAGCTGGCCTGGCCAGTAATGGCGGCAAACATCAGCGGCATGGCGTCACGCAGCTTCAGCTCCAACGCCTCGACCACCGCCTGGATGCAGCCGGTAATGCGGTCCTTCTCCCACTGGCGCAGGCTTTCAAGCTTCCACAGGATCAACTGGATGACCTGACGCACCTGGTCGCCCGACAGCTTTTTGCTCTCGAACAGCTTGGCATCAAGCTTCAGCGCGCCTTCGAAGAAGAAACCACCCAGCGGTGCAACCTGGCTGAAGGTTTCGACCCGGCCCTGCACGTGCGGGGCGATCTTCATCATGTAGTCGCTGTTGAACGCCCATTTCTGCAGGCGCGTGGCGAATTCTTCGACCGGCAGCTCACGCAGCCACTGGCCATTGAGCCAGGACAGTTTCTCGATGTCGAAGATCGGCCCACCAAGCGAAATGCGCGACAGGTCGAAGTGCTCGACCATCTCGTCCAGGGAGAACTTCTCGCGCTCGTCCGGCATCGACCAACCCATGCGGCCGAGGTAGTTGAGCATCGCCTCGGGCATGAAGCCCATGCGCTCGTAGAAGGTCACCGAGGTCGGGTTCTTGCGCTTGGACAGCTTGGACTTGTCCGGGTTACGCAGCAGCGGCATGTAGCACAGCTTCGGCTGCTCCCAGCCAAAGTACTCGTACAGCTTGATCAGCTTCGGAGCCGACGGCAGCCACTCTTCGCCACGCAGAACGTGGGTGATGCCCATCAGGTGGTCGTCGACCACGTTGGCCAGGAAGTAGGTCGGCAGGCCGTCGTTCTTCATCAGCACCTGCATGTCCATGCGGTCCCACGGGATTTCGACGTCACCGCGCAGCATGTCCGGTACCACGCAGATGCCTTCGCTCGGCACCTTCATGCGGATCACGTGGGGCTCGCCGGCGTCCAGGCGGCGCTGGACTTCCTCGGCGCTCAGCAACAGGGCACGGCCGTCGTAGCGCGGGGTCTCGCCACGGGCCATCTGCTCGGCGCGCATCTGCTCCAGCTCTTCGGCGGTGCAGAAGCAGTAGAACGCGTGGCCGGCATCGACCAGTTGCTTGGCATACTGGGCGTAGATCTCGCCACGTTCGCTCTGCCGGTAAGGGCCGTGCGGGCCACCGACGTCCGGGCCTTCGTTCCATTCGATGCCGAGCCAGCGCAGGGCGTCGAAGATCTGCTGTTCCGACTCGCGGGTGGAGCGCAGTTGGTCGGTATCTTCGATGCGCAGGATGAACTCACCGCCGTGCTGCTTGGCAAAGCAGTAGTTGAACAAGGCGATGTAGGCGGTGCCGACATGGGGGTCGCCCGTGGGCGATGGCGCGATGCGCGTGCGTACGGTGGTCATGGAAGGTCTCGAACGAAAGATGAAACAAAGGCGGGATGTTAGCAGGGAGCAGGCACCCGGCTCCAGCAATGGCGCGAACGACACTTGTCGAAGGGCCGTCGGTCGCTGTTAAATTTGCTTACATTTCTGGAACCATAGTCTCATGCCTGCTCAACTCAAACGCCGCCTGCTGATCTTTTTCGTCGTGGTGGCAACCATCGCCCAGATC
>NZ_JANIAG010000060.1:0-29333 GCF_028682155.1 Pseudomonas sp. 39004 | reverse complement strand
GCCACCGCGCTTGTCCGAACCGCGGAAAGTGGAAGCCGAGGCCCAGGCGGTCGACACCAGTTCACCCACGCTCAAGCCCGACGCCAGCACCTTGGCCTTGAGCGCAGCGATGTCCTGCTCATTCAGCGACGAGGGCTCGGCTTTGGGCAGCGGGTCTTGCCACAGCAGTACCTCGTTGGGCATTTCCGGCCCGAGGTAACGCGCAAGCGGGCCCATGTCGCGGTGGATCAGCTTGTACCAGGCGCGGGCGAAGGCGTCCGCCAACTGCTCGGGGTTGTCCTTGAAGCGCCGGGCGATCGGCTCGTAGATCGGGTCGAAACGCAGCGCCAGGTCGGAGGTGAGCATCGAGGGTGCGTGTTTCTTGCCCGGGTCATGGGCATCCGGCACGGTGCCTGCACCCTTGCCTTCCTTCGGCCGCCACTGGTGCGCGCCGGCCGGGCTCTTGGTCAGTTCCCAGTCGAAGTTGAACAGGTTGTTGAGGTATTCGTTGCTCCAGCGCGTCGGCGTCGAGGTCCAAGTCACTTCGAGGCCGCTGGTGATGGTATCGGGGCCTTTGCCGGTGCCGAAGGTATTTGCCCAGCCCAGGCCCTGCAGCTCAAGGCCGGCGGCCTCGGGTTCGGCGCCGACGTTGTCGGCGGGGCCGGCGCCGTGGGTCTTGCCAAACGCATGGCCACCGGCGATCAGGGCCACGGTCTCTTCGTCGTTCATGGCCATGCGACCGAACGTCTCGCGGATATCCTTGCCCGAGGCGACCGGGTCGGGGTTGCCTTCCGGGCCTTCCGGGTTGACGTAGATCAGGCCCATTTGCACGGCGGCCAGCGGGTTTTCCAGGTTGCGCTCGGCCTGCAGGTCGCGGCTTTGCTCTTCGCCATGCTTGGCAGGCTCGGCCACCAGGTCACCCTGGCCGGGCGGCTGGGCCTTGAGCTGTTCCTTGCCGTAGCGGGTGTCGCCGCCCAGCCAGACCTTTTCCGAGCCCCAGTACACGTCTTCGTCCGGTTCCCACACATCGGCGCGCCCGCCCGAGAAACCAAAGGTCTTGAACCCCATGGACTCCAGCGCGACGTTGCCGGTGAGCACGATCAGGTCGGCCCAGGAAATCTTGTTGCCGTACTTCTGCTTGATCGGCCAAAGCAGGCGCCGGGCCTTGTCCAGGCTGACGTTGTCCGGCCAGCTGTTGAGCGGCGCGAAGCGCTGCTGACCAGAGCCTGCGCCACCCCGGCCATCACCAATACGGTAGGTACCGGCGCTGTGCCAGGCCATGCGGATAAACAGCGGGCCATAGTGGCCGAAGTCGGCGGGCCACCAGTCCTGCGAGTCGGTCATCAGGGTCGTCAAGTCTTGCTTGAGGGCCTGGAAGTCGAGGCTCTTGAAGGCTCTGGCGTAGTCGAAGTCCGGGTCCATCGGGTCGGACTTGGACGAATGTTGGTGGAGGATTCTCAGGTTGAGCTGGTCAGGCCACCAGTCACGGTTGGTGGTGCCGCCACCTGCGGTTTGATGGAACGGGCATTTCGATTCGTTCGACATCTGTGGGTACCTTTGGGTCGGTTATCCAGATTTCCGGTCTATGCCAGGTGTTCTATCAGCCGAGCACTGAGGCTCGTGCCTACCCCTCATCAGGTCGGGTCGGTCTTTTGCCGACACGGGGCTTGCAACGCTGTCACGCCATGGCGGCAGGGTCTTGAATACAGGTGCTCAGACGCCGCCCACATGGGCAATTCGCAGGGCCAGAGGAAAGACTAGTCGAGCTTGGGCAGACTTCTAATAGAGCCAGTATTCCGGCGCAATAGGCTGGCTCTGTCAGCGCCGATCCGACCCGCCATAAGGCCGGCACATCCATACAAGGCACAAGGGCCGGCGCCGTGCTTCAATGCACCGCGAACCTTCCAGCCAACGTGAGCCAAGCCCCATGAACCGCAACGACCTGCGCCGCGTCGACATGAACCTGCTGGTGCTGTTCGAAGCCCTGATGATCGAACGCAACCTGACCCGCGTCGGTGAAAAGCTGTTCATCACCCAGCCCACCGTCAGCGCCGCCCTCGCCCGCCTGCGCGAGCTGTTCGACGACCCGCTGCTGATCCGCAATGGCCGGGCCATGGAGCCCACGCCGCGGGCGATGCAGATTTTCACCGAGCTGGGGCCGGCCATGGATGTGATCTCCTCGGCCATCAGCCGCGCGCGGGCATTCGACCCGGCCAACAGCTGCAATGTATTCCGCCTCGGGCTGTCGGACGATGCCGAGTTCGGCCTGTTCCCCGCCCTGCTCCAGGCCCTGCGCGAAGAGGCGCCACAGATCAGCGTGGTGGTGCGGCGGGCCAACTTCCTGTTGATGCCGGGGCTGCTGGCCAGCGGCGAGATTTCGGTTGGGGTGAGCTATACCACCGACCTGCCCGCCACCGCCAAGCGCCGCAAGTTGCGCGACATTGGCGTACGGGTGCTGCGCGCCGACGATCGCCCGGGGCCACTGACCCTCGATGAGTACTGCGCCCGGCCGCATGTGATGGTGTCGTTCTCTGGCGACATGAGCGGCAATATTGACCTCGACCTGGCGCGCATCGGCCGTTGCCGCAAGGTGGTGCTGGCCGTGCCGCAGTTCGGCAGCCTGCGTGCCCTGCTGCGCAACACCGAGCTGATCGCCACGGTACCGGACTACGCCGCCTGCGCCCTGGCCGATGACGGCAGCCTGCGCGCCGACCCGGCACCCTTCGAGATCACCGAAGCGGAGCTGTCCATGGTCTGGAGTGGCGCCCAGGACAACGACCCGGCCGAACGCTGGCTGCGCGAGCGTATCCTGCAGTTCATGGCGTTGCCCTGAACACGGGCAATTTCACTTGCGCCGCTGCATCCAGGCGGCGCCCAGGCCACTGAGGCAGATGATCGAGATGCCCACCAGGCTCAGGCTGTCCGGCACCTGGCTGTAGAACAACATCCCGAGCAGCCCGGCAAACACGATCTGGCAGTAACTGAACGGCGCCAGCAGCGCGGGGGCGGCATGGCGAAACGCCTGGGTCAGCAGCAGGTGGGCGGTCATGCCGAACCCGCCGAGCGCCAGCATCAACAGCGCGTGGTCCCAACGCGGTACCTCCCAGAAGAACGGCACCAGCGCACTCATCGCCAGGGTGTTGCACAGCCCTGCATAGAAGTTGCTGGTGGTAGGGCTGTCGTGGGCGGCCAGAATCCGCGTCAGCAGTTGATAGAAGCAGAAGCCCAGCGCCGAGCCGAAGGGGTACAGAATCGCCGGCGTGAACATCGCGCCTCCGGGGTGCACCACCACCAGCACGCCGATAAAGCCCATCACCACCGCCACCCACTGCCCCACCGTCACCCGCTCCTTGAGCAGCGGTGCCGACAAGGCCGTGACCAGCACCGGCGCCAGGAAGTTGACCGCAGTGGCTTCGGCCAGCGGCAAGTACTGCAGGCCGGTAGTGAACAACAGGCTGGTGCTCAACAGGCTCAGGGCACGCAGGGTCTGCAACAGCGGGCGGCGGGTGCGCAGCACATTGAGGCCCGACTTGGGCAGGAAGATCCCGGCCATCAGCAGGGTGTGCACCAGATAGCGCGCCCATACCACCATGATGATCGGGTACAGGCCACCGAGGAATTTTGACAGGGCATCGTGACTGGCAAACAGGAACGTCGCCACCACCACCAGGGCGATGCCACGCAGTGGTTGGTTGACTCCGGACAGCGGTGTGCTGGAACTCATGGCGTTCTCGACGGCGGCGCGGCTGGATGCAACGCCCAGGGAAAGCCGCACAGGGCTGGCCTGGCGGATGTAACAGCTGGAATTCTAGAAGAGATGCACGAGCATAAGGAAGTTCAATTGCCGCCTGTCCAGGCCAAAAGCAATTTCCGTTCGCTGATCGACCACTTTCCGCCTGCCGCGCATGGTTCGCACCGGGCTGATCGAAGACCATCCGTTACGGACTCTGTAACCACTACAAGGAATCGTCATGCGAAGGCTCACCACTCACAACGGCCTGGACCTGCCCTGCATCGGCCTGGGCACCTGGCCGATGACCGGCACCGAGTGCACCCACGCCGTGCGCCAAGCCCTGGAACTGGGCTACCGGCACATCGACACCGCCACTGCCTACGACAATGAATCCGCCGTGGGCCAAGCCCTGCGCGACAGCGACGTGCCACGCGAGCAGATCCACCTGACCACCAAGGTGTGGTGGGATCGCCTTGAACCCAAGGCCATGCGTCAGTCACTGGAAGACAGCCTGCGCGCCCTGGGCACCGACCAGGTAGACCTGTTTCATATCCACTGGCCCGGCAAGGACTGGGACCTGGCCCGCAGCATCGAGACCCTGGTAGCGCTGCGTGACGAGGGCAAGGCGCGCAGCATCGGCGTGGCCAATTTCCCCCTCGGCCTGCTGCGCCAGGTGATCGAGACGCTGGGCGCGCCGTTGTCGGCCATTCAGGTGGAGTACCACGTGCTGCTCGACCAGCAACCGCTGCTCGACTATGCCCGCAGCCATGACCTGCTGCTCACTGCCTACACCCCGCTAGCCCGCGGCCAGGCGGCGCAGCAACCGGTGATCCAGTCGATTGCGCGCAAGCACGGCGTACTGCCAAGCCAGGTGGCGCTGCAGTGGCTGCTCGACCAGGACGGCGTCGCAGTGATCCCCAAGGCCAGCAGCCGCGAAAACCAATTGGCGAACCTGGCGGCGCTGGAGGTACGGCTGGATGATGAAGACCGGGCGTTGATCGCAGGCTTGCCGAAGGATCAGCGCGTGGTAAGCCCCGATTTTGCACCGGACTGGAATAGCTAAGGCCAACGCCCAGCCTGTACGGTTGGGCGCACCTTACTGCGCCATCTGCGCCTGCAAGAACCCAAGCAAAGCCTGCGCCGCCGGCGACAGGCTGCGGCCTTTGCGTGTCAGCATGCCAATCTGCCGCTCTACCTTCGGCGCCGCCAGGGGCAGGAATGCGAGCTTGTCGTTTTCCTGCGGGAACGCCAGGTACGGCAGGGTACTGATACCCACGCCCTCCTCCAGCATCGCAATCAGCGAAATCATGTTCGAGACAAACAGCCGGCTGTGGGCGAGCAAGCGCTCGGCATCCGTACCCTCGAGCAACCTCGAGGTGCCGTTGCGGATCATCGCCAGCCCCTGCAACTGTGACCAGTGCAGCGTCGCACCGGCCAGTACCAAGGGGTGGTCGGCCCGGCACACCACCCCGACCTGATCGTGGATGATCGGCGCAAAGGCGATCTGCTCATCGTTCAGCCACAGGCTGCTGATACCAAAATCCACCTGCCCGTGTGCCAGCAGATGCTGAACGCTTTCGGCGGTGCCGTCCTGGATGCTGACCTGTACGTTCGGGTGCTCGGCCACAAAGCGCGCCAAAGGCCCCGGCAGCAGGCGGCTGGCCACCGATGGCACGGTAGCGATACTGACCTGGCCGATCTCGTGCCGGGCCAGCAAGGTGGCCTCCCGAGCGATGCGGTCGTGGTGCTCCAGCAGGCCACGAAACAGGGGCAGGCAATGCTCGCCGAATGGCGTCAACTCGACCCGACCACCGCCCTTCTCCACCAGCGCCTGGTCAAGCTTTTGCTCCAGCTCACGCACCGCCAGTGAAATCGCCGGCTGGGTGCGGCAGGCCTGGCGTGCGGCGGCATGGAAACTCTTGAGTTCAGCGACCAGCACAAAGTAGCGCAGCTGGGTGATTTTCAGCTCGGGCAACATGGTTAGCTTTCCTTATCAAAGCATTTTTTTTATTAATTTTTATTTGGGCCATATTGCTCGCAAGATGAACGCCAGGCAAACAGAGGCTTTCATCCATGTCACACAACACCTACAAAAACTTCATCGATGGCCAGTGGTGCGAAGGCCAGGCCACCCTTGCCAACCACAACCCCTCGGACATCAGCGACCTGATCGGTGACTACCATCAAGCCAGCACCGAGCAGACCCTGCAGGCCATTCAGGCGGCCCGTGCCGCACAACCACAGTGGGCGGCCATCGGCCTGGAGGCGCGCCAGCAAGCGCTGATGGCGATTGGCGATGAGTTGATCGCCCGCAAGCAGGAGCTGGGTGAACTGCTCTCACGTGAAGAAGGCAAGCCGCTGGCCGAGGGCATCGGCGAGGTCAACCGCAGTGGTCAGTTCTTCCATTACTACGCCGCCGAGGTATTACGCCAGATAGGCGAAACTGCAGCGTCGGTGCGCGCGGGCGTAGACATCGAAGTGCACCGTGAACCGGTGGGCGTGGTCGGTATCATCACCCCCTGGAACTTCCCGATGGCCACTGCCGCCTGGAAGATCGCCCCGGCCCTGGCCTTCGGCAATGCCGTGGTGTTCAAACCCGCCAACCTGGTGCCGGCCAGCGCCTGGGCACTGACCGAAGTCATCAGCCGCCAGCAGCTGCCCGCCGGCACCTTCAACCTGGTCATGGGCAGCGGCGCCAGCGTTGGCGAAACCCTCGTGCAATCCGCCGACATCGATGCGCTGACCTTCACCGGCTCACTGCAGACAGGCCGCCGGGTCGCCGTGGCCACCGCCGGCAACCTGGTGCGCTGCCAGCTGGAGATGGGCAGCAAGAATGCCCTGGTGGTGATGGATGACGCCGACCTTGAAGTGGCTGTGGACTGCGCCCTCAACGGCGCCTTCTTCGGTACTGGCCAGAAGTGCACAGCCTCTTCACGGTTGATCGTCTGCGACGGTATCCACGACCGCTTCGTCGAAGCCCTGCGCCTGCGCATGCGCGAGCTCAAGGTTGGCCATGCCCTGCACGCCGGCTCGCAGATCGGCCCGGTGGCCGAAGCACGTCAGCTGGAGCAAAACCTGGAGTACCTGCGCCTGGGCCAAGCCGAAGGCGCGACCCTGATCGAAGGCGGCGAACGCCTGCACCTGGAAACTGACGGCTACTACATGCGCCCTGCGCTGTTCATCGACAGCCGCAACGACATGCGCATCAACCGTGAAGAAGTATTCGGCCCGATCGCCTGCGTGATCCGCGTCAGCGGCTTTGATGAAGCCCTGGCGACCCTGAACGACACCGAGTACGGCCTCACCGCTGGCATCATCACCCAATCGCTGCGCCACGCCAGCGCGTTCAAGCGCCGCGCCCAGACGGGCTGCGTCATGGTCAACCTGCCGACCGCCGGCACCGACTACCACGTGCCGTTCGGCGGCCGCAAAGCCTCAAGTTTCGGCCCGCGCGAACAAGGCCAGTACGCCCGCGACTTCTACACCGTGGTCAAGACCACCTACCTGCGGCCCTGAAGGAGTACGGACCATGCACGACATCCTGATGATCGACGGCCTGCAATACTCCAACTGGAGCCCGGAAATATTCCAGCAGATGCAGGCCGGTGGCCTGAGCGCCGTTCACGCCACCATTGCCTATCACGAAAATGCCCGTGAAACCCTGTCACGGCTGGGCGAGTGGAACCGCCGCTTCGAAACCTGGCCCGAGCTGATCCGCCCGGTGCGCTCGGCAAGCGATATCCGCCTGGCCCAGCAGGAAGGCCGGGTAGGCATCTTCTTCGGCTTCCAGAACTGCTCGCCGATCGAGGACGACATTGCGTTGGTAGAGGTGTTCCGGCAGCTCGGCGTGTTCGTCATGCAGCTCACCTACAACAACCAAAGCCTGTTGGCCAGTGGTTGCTACGAGCACGAGGACAACGGCATCAGCCGCTTCGGCCGCCAGGTAATCGCCGAGATGAACCGGGTCGGCATGCTGATCGACATGTCGCACAGTGCCGAACGCAGCACCCTGCAGGCCATCGAGCTGTCCAGCCGACCGGTGATCATCTCCCACGCCAACCCGTCGAGCTTCCATGCGGCCAAGCGCAACAAGTCTGACGCCGTGCTGCGTGGTATCGCCGAATCCGGCGGCCTGCTGGGCTTCAGCACCTACCCGTTCCACCTCAAGGGTGCTTCGGACTGCAGCCTGGAAAGCTTCTGCGACATGGTCGCGCGCACCGCCGACCTGATGGGTGTGGACCATATCGGCATCGGCACCGACCTGTGCCAGGCACAACCACTGGCGGTGCTGGAGTGGATGCGCAACGGCCGTTGGAGCAAGGACAAGGACTACGGCGAGGGTTCCAAGGACAACGCCAACTGGCCGGCGCCCCTGCAGTGGTTCCGTGACAGCCGCGACTTCCCCAACATTGCCCGGGGCCTGCGTGCCAGGGGCTTTGCCGAAGGCGAGGTAGGCAAGATCATGGGGCTGAACTGGTTGCGCCTGCTGGAGACCGCCACCCCGGCGCCAGCTTGAGCCCTACGCACGGACAGCATCAACAATAACAACAATCGCAGGTTCCGGAGGCATCATGAAAAACCCCACCACCCTGCCGGCCGAAGGCCAGGCCATGCGCCTGCCACTGGCACGGGACATCGACTGGCCGCTGTTCCTGATCAGCGGCGGCTTTCTTGGCGCATTCCTGATTGCGGCGCTGGTCGACATCGATGCGGTGTCGGCGTTGGTCAACACGCTGTTCGCCTGGTCGACCAAGTTCTTCGGCCTGTACTGGCAGGTGCTGATGCTGGCGACCTTCGCGGTCAGCCTTGGCATTGGTTTCTCCCGCTGCGGGCGGGTGCGCCTGGGCGGTGTGGCCCAGCGCCCGGACATCAGCACCTTCAACTGGATTGCGGTGATCATGTGCGCGCTGCTGGCAGGTGGTGGTGCCTTCTGGGCCGCCGCCGAACCGCTGATGCACTTCGCCAGCCCGCCGCCCTTGTTCGCCGGCGTACAACCGCACAGCGCAGCCGCAGCAACCGCAGCACTGGCGCAGTCCTTCGTGCACTGGGGCTTCCTGGCCTGGGCCGTGCTCGGCAGCCTGTTGGCGATCGTGCTGATGCACCTGCACTACGACAAGGGCCTGCCACTGGCGCCACGTACCCTGCTCTACCCCCTGTTCGGCGAGCGTGCATTGAAAGGCCCAATCGGTACCCTGGCCGACGCCACCTCGATCATTGCCGTGGTCGCCGGCACCATTGGCCCGATCGGCTTCCTCGGGCTGCAGATCAGCAGCGCCCTGCACGCCGTATGGGGTGTGCCCAACGGCATTCTCACCCAGTCACTGACCATCGTCCTGGTCACACTGATGTACACCGTATCGTGCCTGGTGGGGCTCAAGGGCATTCGTTTCGTCAGCGAGATCAATGTCTGGCTGATGATCGGCCTGGCGCTGTTCATGGTGGTGTTCGGGCCGACCCTGTTCATCCTCGGCGGCTTCCCGGCAGCATTCGCCCTGCACGTGGAAAACTTCATCCCCATGACCCTGTTCCGCGCCGACCCGAAATGGCTGGACTGGTGGACGGTGTTCTACTGGGGCTGGTTCATCGGCTATGCACCGATGGTCGCGCTGTACGTCGCCCGAATCTCGCGCGGGCGCACCATCCGCGAGATCATCATGACGCTGTCGATCATCGCCCCGCTGGTGACCATGTTCTGGTTCACCGTGGTGGGTGGCACCGGCATCGGCCTGGAACTGCAGACACCGGGCATCGTCACCGCCCATGGCACCCAGCCGGAAGACTTGCTGCTGGGGGTGACGCAGAACTTGCCGCTGGGCGGCCTGATCAGTGCGCTGTTTCTGTTCCTGAGCTTCATCTCGGTGGCTACCAACGGTGATGCCATGGCCTTCACCGTGGCCCTGGCGATGTCCAGCAACGATAAACCGAAGAAGTGGCTGTGCGGCTTCTGGGCCATCGGCATGGGCCTGGCGGCGGTGGTGCTGATCACGATTGGCGCGGGCGGGGTGACGGCCTTGCAGTCCTTTATCGTCATTACTGCGGTGCCGGTGTCGCTGGTGATCCTGCCAGCGTTGTGGGATGCGGTGCGTATCGCCCGCCACATGGCCCGCGAACAAGGCGTCTGAACCATGAAGCATGCAGGTACAACAACAATGTCCAACCCCGTGTTTGCAACCGCCCCACTGCGCCCGGCCAGCCAGGTCATGGACCTGGCCCGCCTCGGCAGCCACTTCCAAAGCCCCTTGAGCTTCGTGCGCAGCAGCATGCGGCGGATGATGACGCAGCGCTGGCAAATCCGACGCTGGCGCTTCGACCTCGACCACCAGGGCTTCGGTACCGCCATCTACCGGATCGACACGCCGCACGCCCATTACCATTGCGTGCTCTTCTCGGCTTACCTGCCCCCGGAAAAGCGCAGCGACCGGGTGATCGCCGACCAATGGGACGTGACCTTCGTGCTGGTTGCCGGCGATGTCGATGACGCGCAATTGGCCGACCTGCAGCGCAATGTGCCCTTGCAGGAAGCCGGTCGCTTCGACGCCCGCGTACTGGTGCTGTCACGTGCCAACCGTAGCCTGCGCAACTTCGACCGCTTCCTCGCGGCGTTGGCCGAAGGTCACCAGCCTGCCGCGCAGCAACTGGCCGAGGTCGGCTACCTTTATCGCACCACCGCCGTGTACGGCAATGGCAAGTTCGGCATCGCCGACTTCGCCTGCCTGCAAGGCAACGCAGACTTCAACCAGCCGTTCAGCGCACAGATGTTCACGGTGTACCTGTTGCGCCATTTCAGCATCGAGCAGATCGAGCACATGGCCCGTGCGCTCAATCCGCATCGCGCAGCCCCCCTGGATGTAGCGCTGCAACGTTACCTGGGGGTGGGCAATGCCACCGGGCTGGGCATGGCGCCGTTCCTGATCAACCACCCGCAACTGGTCGAGCGCTGGGTCCACACGCGGGAAACCGCCTTGGCGCGGGTACTGGCTCAAACACCTGCGCCGGCAACGCTGGCCCGCCTGCACAACCTGCTGGCACGTGCCCGTGAGCATCTGCAGCAGACCCGCACCGAAGATCAGCGCCAACATCAACAGGACCAACAGACCCTCGTCGAGCTGGCTCAACTGGCCGACTGGCTCGCCTGCCAGCCTTGCAGCGAAGGGCTGTGGCAACGCGTGCAGGCCTGGGGCGAGGCACACGCGGGGCTGGGCTGCCAGGAACTGCTGGTGAGCGTACTGCTGGAGCTTTACCCCGAACAGGTAGCGCCATTGGCCGAGCAGATGGGGGTCGTCGAAGGGTGGCGCCTGGATGCACAGATGCCGCTGGGGCAGTTGCGCGAGCTTATCGAAACGCACTATGCCTGGGCCTTGGCCTACGACTTTGACAACGTCGAGGCCGAGCACTTCTTCTGGTACCGCTCAGCAGAAAAGGAAGAGCCACGCCTGGGCATGCGCAGTGAAGAACCTGGCGCCGAGAAAGAAATGCAACTGGGCATCGCGCGCAATATCCAGCGTTGCCACCGCGCCCTGCTCGCACACCTGCGCGCACAACCTCAGGCACTGACGGCACACTTCCTGATCGCCCAGCCGGGGTTCAAGGGCACGGTGCGTCGCCTGCAAGGCATGGCGCAGAGTGCCTATGGCGAAATACGCGCCAACCTGCTGGCCAGCGACATGCTGCCCATCCACCTGCTGCGCTGCAAACTGGCGTTTTTCGGCGCCGGCAAGTTCGACCCCAAATCAAGCCGTTGGGTGCGCATTACGCTGTTCCAGGGCGCGCCCCTGGTCAGTGAAATCGGCCAGCCGTTCGACGACGACTGGAACTTCGCCGTCATGCCGCACGGAGGCCTTTGACCATGCGCGTGTCACTCAACGAAATCCAGGTGATGTGCCGCAAGGCCTTCGAAGGCATGGGTTTTGCCGCCGGCGACTGCGAGGACGCCGCCGAGCTGGTCGGCTGGCTGCACCTTCAAGGGCTGGACGGCTTGGGCACGCTGGAAAAAGCCCTGGACTACCTGCACCACGAAGCAGCCCAGCCCTACACCCTGTGCCTGGAAGACAGCGCCCTGCTGGTGATCGACTGCCAAGGCCAGAGCGTGCTGCGCTGCGCGGCGACCGTGGTGGAGCTGGCCATGGACAAAGCGTTGCAGGTTGGCCACGGCGTACTGCGCATCCAGCACTGCCACAACCGCCTGTTATTGATGGGCTACCTGAGCCGGGCCGCGGAGCTGGGCCTTGAGGTACAGGCGCGTTGGGGCGATGCGCGCCAGCAGCACGCGGTGTTCTTCGCTGCGGGTGCCACCCGCCCGCAACTGCTCAGCGACGACCAGCCTTGCGCCAGTGCGGCAATCGACCAGAGCATCACGGTGCTGTTCGATCGCCCCCTGCACACGCCCCACCCGGTTGCCCCCCATGCCCCGGTCAGCCAGGGGTTCACGGTGCAAGCGCACACCTGGCAGCGTCTCAAGCAGCTTGCCGAGCAGATCCTGGTCGAGAGCACCGATGCCTCGCGTCAGCATGGCGCAGGTGGCGGTAGCGATGCCGACTGAGCACTTCGAACACTCAAGGAATTACCCATGAAACATGCCATCAAGACTGATCTGTATGCCTCCAAAGCGCCACTGGAATGGGCGGTGGTGGGTAACGGCACGCTGTACACGGCACAAATCCCCATCGACGCCCAGGGCCAGGTGGTCGCCGGTGGCATCGAGGCGCAGACTCGCCAGACCCTCGACAACCTGCGCCACACCCTGGAGGCTGCGGGCGCGTCACTGGACGCCGTGACCCAGGTGCTGATCTACGTTACCGACCGCAGCTACCTGGCAACGGTCAACAGCCTGTATGCCGAGTATTTCCAGCCGCCCTACCCTAACCGGGCAGCGGTCGTGGTGGCGGGGTTGGCGCGTGAGGAAATGCTGGTGGAGCTGGTGGTGTATGCCTGCGTCTAAGGCGTCAGGTTAGGAGGCTTCGATACCGGGGCTCAAGTCACAGCCCCCTCAGGGACGCGAACGAACACGCTGTACTTGCCCCCCTCCATCTGCTCGAAGGCAATCAGCTTTTCCACCAACGCCGTACTCAGCACCTTGCCGGCATTGAGCAAGAGCATGCCGTTGTCCGCATTCAGATTGCGCACCAGGACCATGCCGGCGGCCAGGTCGCGGGTACCGAGGGCCTGCACCGTCGGGTCGGCCAGGGTCACATCGCTGAGAAACTCCGCGCAGACGTTTACAAAGTCTTCCACAAGCGTCGGGTCATACAGCTTGCCTGCGTATTTGCGGATGTACATCAAGGCCTCATCGCTGTTCATCTGCCGCTCCAGCACCAGGCCGCGTTGCAACTCGATGAAGTCCACCGCCAGCTTCAACCAGCGTGCCCCAAGGGGGATGGCCTCGCCCTTGAGATGGTCGGGGAAGCCGCTGCCATCCCAACGTTCCTGATGGTGCAAGATCAGTTGCGCCGCTTCTTTCATCGGCTCCAGGGTCATCACCAGCGATTCGCTCTGTTTCGGGTACGACCGGTACAGGTCGCGCTCGGTATGCGGCAGCAGGTCTACCGGGCAGGTCAGCATGCTGTCGGTCCAGCTCATCTTGCCGATGTTGTACAGGGCGGCAGCCATGGTCAGGTCGCGATGGCTGGCCTCATCCAGGCCATGGCGGGTGCAGTACACACGAATCAGTTCGATGACCTGGCGGTTGGTCTGCTTGGGCTTGGGCAGGCGCAGGTTGGCCAGCAGCGAGAACACCTCGGTGCCGGTGACGTAACTGTGCTTGAGCTCTTCGTAGGCAAGGTCGAGCATGTCGGCCGTTTGCTGCAGCTCGGCGGTGCGCGCCGCGACACGCTGTTCGAGGCTGGCATTGAGCACCTTCAACTGCTGGTTCTGTGCCTGGGTCAGCGCCTCCAGGCGCCGTCGCTCGCCTTCCGAGTGCTGCAAGGCCAAGGCCTGGCGCACGGTCACCAGCATCTCTTGGTCATTCCAGGGTTTACTGATGTAGCGGTGAATCTGGCCGTCATTGATCGCCTTGGTGATCGTGGCCATGTCGGCATAACCGGTCAGCAGGATGCGCAAGGTGCCGGGAAAGCGCTGGTGCACCTGCGCCAGCAAGGTCGCGCCGTCCATGCCGGGCATGCGGGCATCGCTGATCACCAGGTTGATGGGGTGCTGTTCAAGCAGTTCAAGGGCCTGAGCGCCGCTTTCGGCCAGCAACACGTCATAGGGCTGGCCGCGCAACAGGCGGCGCAGGCTGTTGAGAATCGAGGCCTCGTCATCGACCAGCAGCACGACGGCTTTCTCAGAAGCGCTGTCGGCCACATCATCCATTACCGGTTGTTCCATGGTCCCCTCCGTGCACCGGGTAATCAAACGGGTCCTTGATCACAGGCTAGATGACATTTGCCCCGCCGGTTAGCGCTGGCGCACGGCACTGACTATTCTCAGCGGCATAGCGCGTTGTCACCAGGGAGGGTTGCCCGATGCCTATCCACCCGCCGTTTCGCACGTGCGCGGCCGTGCTGTTGCTCCTGGTGCCTTCGATTGGCTTGGCACAGGCCATTGGCGGCCCCCTCACCCCATTGCCCGCGGTGCCTGCATTAGCGCCTGAGCGGGTCGAACTGGGCCGCAAACTGTTCAATGACCCGCGCTTGTCGAGCAACGCCAGCCTGGCCTGTGCCAGTTGCCACCGGCTTGACCAGGGGGGCGCCGACGGCCAGGTGCGCTCGCTCGGCGTCGATGGCAAGCCCTTGCCGGTCAATACCCCCAGCGTGTTCAACACCAGCCTGAACTTTCGCCAGTTCTGGGATGGCCGTGCGCAAACCCTCGAAGAGCAGGCCCACCTGGTGGTCCAGCGCCAAGGCGAAATGGGCAGCGACTGGCAAGTGGTTGTGCAGCGCGTCGCCGCAGACCCAAGCTACCGCGCAGGGTTTGCCAAGGCTTATGGCAAGGCGGTGGATGAACACACCCTTCAGGACGCGCTGGCCACCTTTCAACGCACGCTGTTGACCCCGGGTTCACGCTTTGACCGCTACCTGCAGGGCGACACCGAGATCCTCAGCAAGGACGAAAAATACGGCTACGCGCGGTTTCAGGAATACGGCTGCATTGCCTGCCACCAAGGCGTCAATATCGGCGGCAACATGCTGCAGAAGTTCGGCGTGCTGGGCGATTATTTCGCCGACCGCGGCAACCCCACGCCTGCCGACCTGGGGCGCTTCAACGTCACGGGCGATGAAGAAGACCGGCATGTGTTCAAGGTGCCCAGCCTGCGCAATGTCGCGGTCACCGCCCCGTACTTTCACGATGGTTCGGCGCCGACCCTGGAAGCGGCGGTGGACGTCATGTTCCGCTACCAACTGGGGCGCACGCCAAGCGCCGACGACAAAGCGCTGATCATTCAGTTTCTCAAGACCCTGACCGGTGAATGGGAGGGAAAACCCCTATGAGGTTGACCCGCCGCCGCAGCTTGCTGTTGTTGGCCACCAGTGCCGCGTTGCTGGCCTCGGTGCTGGTCTACCTGTACCTGATGTCCAAGGCCGACGAGAGCGGTACCTACACCCAGGCCCGTGACCTGATCCGGCAGATCAAGCAAAACGACTCGCAATGGGAAAACGAAATACTCAAGGCCCGCACCAGCATCAACTACAACTACGACCCCTTGGTCTGGCCAGTGGTCGAGATGAAGCGCCTGTGGTGGGCTTTCGAACGCATTGAAACCCGCAACCAGCACGGTGACTCCCCGGCATGGCGCCAGGCTTACGCCGACTACCAGCAGGCGTTCGAGGAAAAAGCAAAGTACGTCGAGCGCTTCAAGTCGCATAACGCCGTGCTGCGCAACTCCCTGGCGTTTCTGCCCGCTGCCGCCGACGGTATCCAGGCACAATTGGGGCAGTTGGCCGATGCCGACGCACTGCGCTTGCACAACATTTCTACCGACACCTACGACCTGATGCTCAGCAGCCTTGAGTTCGCCCAGATGACCACGGATGACAAGGCGGCCGACATCCTCGTAGGCCTGAACAAGCTGGCGGTCAACAAAGAGCGCCTGCCGCTGGAGTTTCATGCGCCCATCGACACCCTCAGCAACCACATTGCGTTGATCCTGCGCGAGCAACCCAAGGTCAATCAATTGCTTGAGCAGATCGGCGCCGTGCCGGTCGCCGCGCACCTGGATGCCATTGCCATGATGCTCGACCGCGACGAACGCGCGGCGCTGCTGGTCAATCAGCGCTACCACTTCTACCTGCTGGTGTTCTCTACCCTGTTGGTCTTGCTGTTGCTGTACATGGCGGTGTGGCTGTTGCGCAGCTTCGGCGAGATAAACCGGGTCAACCGCGCCCTTGTAGTCGCCAACGATGAACTGGAACAGCGGGTCGCGCGCCGCACCCAGGCACTGACCCAGGCCAGCGCGGCGCTGCAGCGCGAGATCGATGAACGCAAACTCCTCGAAAGCCAGCTGGTGCAATCAGAAAAACTCGCCTCCCTTGGCCAACTGGCGGCGGGCATCGCCCATGAGGTCAACAACCCGATCGGCTTCGTCGCCTCCAACCTGGGGGCGCTGGACAGCTACTTCGCCCGCTTGCAGGACATGCTCAAGGCCTACCTTGACGCAGAGCCAGCCATCGGCCCGGCGACGCTGCAGGCAAGTTTGGTGAAACTGCGCAGTGAAATGGAGTTGGCATACATCCTCGACGATATTCCGCTGCTGATCAGTGAGTCCAAGGACGGCATCAGCCGCGTCGGGCAGATCGTCAGGGACCTCAAAGACTTTTCGCGGGTGGACAGCAGCCAGGATTGGCAATGGGCCAACTTGCACCAGGGCATCGACTCGACCCTGAACATCGCGGCCAGCGAGCTCAAGTACAAGGCTGACCTGGTCAAGCAATACAGTGTGCTGCCAGAGGTCGAGTGCCTGCCGTCACAAATCAACCAGGTGATCATGAACCTGGTGGTCAATGCCGCCCACGCCATGGGCACCGAGCGCGGCACCATCACCGTGCGCACCGGTTGCGCCAACGACGACAAGGTGTGGATCGAAGTGGCCGACAACGGCTGCGGCATTCCTGCACAGAGCTTGCAGAAGATCTTCGACCCCTTCTACACCACCAAGCCGGTCGGCCAAGGCACCGGGTTGGGGTTGTCGCTGTCGTACGGCATCATCAAGCGCCACTGCGGCGAGATCCATGTGCACAGCGAGGTCGGCGTAGGCACCACGTTCAGGGTCGAACTGCCGGTGCGCCAGGCACAAGCGGCCACGCGCTGATCAAGGCAGGTGCTTCTCCATCGGCTGATAGACCAGCCCGGCGATCTCGCCTACATCCCCTGCAAGTGCGAATCCGTAGCGTTGGTAGGCGGCCACCGAGCTCAACGATGCGCTGACCGTCACTACCGCCTCCCTCGCCTGCTCCAACGCGGCGTTCATCAGGCGTGTGCCGACGCCGCGGCGCTGCCAACTCGGCGCGACAAACAGCATCGCCACGTGGCGCCCTTGCTTGAGCTCGATCAGCCCGCTGATCACCCCCTCTGCGACACAGACCAGCATCAGGTTGTCGCCGGCCATGCGCTCGGCAAATGCCTGCGCCGCAGCTACCTTGGCGAAGGTTTCCACCCCCTGTGCCGACAGCGAGGGGGCAACGGCCTGGGTGAATGCATCCAGGCACAGGGCGCTGGCGTGGGGCAGATCATCGTGGGTCAGCTGGCGTACTTGCACGGTTGTCGTCCTTGTCTTGTCGAAGCCGGATAATGCACACATTCACGGGTGCGGCGCACGCCTTGCCTGTGGCTCAACCTTGGCCGTTGGCCTCATGTACGTGCCTGCGGTAGTGGGACAACGAAACCCCGGCCTGGCGTTTGAAATAACGGCACAAGTAGGACGCGTCGGCGAAGTTCAGTGTGTCCGCTATCTGGCCAATTGCCAGAGTGCTGTATGACAGCAGGGCTTTGATCTCCAAGGTCACCTGGCGGTCAATCAGGCCCTTGGGGGTGTCGTTGAAAAACGTCTTGCTCAGTTGCGACAGATAGAACGGCGTGATGTTGAGCGCCTCGGCATAGAACTTCACCTCTCGGTGGCGACTGCAGTGTTTGCCTACCAATTCCCAGAATCGCCAACTGAGTGTTTCCTGGCGACTGAATTGCCTGCCGCCCTGGTAATGGGCCGGTAGCTGCTCGGCCATTTTCAGAAACAGGTTTTGCAACTGATTTCGCAGCATGATGTGCCGGTACGTCGGGCAGCACCGCGCAATATCGCGCATCTGCGCCAGCCACCCCTCGATCAGCGGCCTTTCGCCCTGGGCTGGAACGCAATGAGGCTGGTCATGCAAGAAGACGAACAAGGGGTTGGGCAGTGGGTAGGCCACCTCCGCTGCGAAGCCTTTGGGCATCAGGCAAAAAAACACCCTGAAGTTGCGTGATCGACGCTTGAGCAAGGCGATCGTGTCCTCGGCCAGCACCATCACATCGCCGCGCCTGACCGCCTGTTCCTTGAAGTTGAATGTGAAACGGGCACGCCCGGACAGGCAAACCAGCAAGGTTATGTAGGCATGGCCGAAAGACAACGGGATGCCTACCCCTTCGGCGAGCGTGGTTTCGCCCAGCGAGGTGGGATCATCAGGGGTAACCAGTTTCGGAATGTGCTGCACAGTGGCTCAACGCTGCCCGCTTGAAGGTGCGTAGAGCTTACCACCGCGCGTGCCGTGAGTTGCTAAAAGTACCGAAAGTGCCGAGGTACTGACGTGTACCGCTGAAACGCCGCCCAATACCCTGTCTCGCCTGAGCCAAACCAGGATGAGTACAAAATATGCAACTTGAAACAGACCGATTGCTGCTGCGCCCTTGGCAAGCCGCCGATGCCGCTGACTTGTACGAATACGCCAAGGACGACCGCGTCGGCCCCAGGGCCGGGTGGCCTACACACACCAGCGTGCAGAACAGTGCCGAGATCATCCGCACGGTCTTCAATCACCCCGAGGTGTATGCGGTCGAGCTGAAGGAGAGTCGCCGGGCGGTAGGGTGTGTCGGCATTCTCATTGGGGCCAACAGCAATTTCGAGATCAGTGAGCAGGAAGGCGAAATCGCCTATTGGATCGGTGTGCCGTACTGGGGCCAAGGCCTGATTCCGGAGGCCGTGCGGGAAGTGATGCGGCACGCGTTCGAAACCCTGAAACTCAAGGCGCTGTGGTGTGGCTATTTCGCGGAGAACACTCAGTCTCATGCTGCCCAGTCGAAGTGTGGGTTCCGTTATCACCACACCGAGGAAAACAAGTACAACGCGTTTTTGCAGGGCTATCGGACCGAGCACATCAGTTGCATCACCTACCCGCAGTGGCTGGAGTGCAGCGAGCAGTAGATGGGTAGGGTGTGAGGCGCCTGGTACCCCCCAGATTTCCTGCCTGGGGGGGAGTGACCTCGATTACCCCGATATGCCTGGCCCCTCCGCCCCCCCCTCGCGCTGATCCAGCAGCACCAACGCGCCAACGATCAGCGCCTGCATGCCTTCGAGAAGCTCCCCTTCCATCTCCGTCTCCTCACCCCCGCGGTCAGCCTCTAGCACGGGCTCGCGTCCCGAAACCGTGTACACCGTATCGGCGACTGCGAAGCCGTGGAATGCCACCGTGGACAGCAGCCAGCGCGCCTGCTCGTGGGTCAGCCCATAGGCCTGGGCGATGTGTGCCTGATGATCGCTGATCTTGCCGATCATCGACTGCGTTGCCGCCAACCTGCGAATCACGTAAGGCGTCAGCCCCGGGTGCGTCTTGACGAACGCCTGCACCGACGCGGCAAAACGAATCAGATAGGCCTGCAGACCTTGCCGGGTATCACCACATGCCCTGGGGATCTCCCAGCGTTGGAAGATCTCTTCAGCCACCAGGCACTTGAGCGCCTCGATGTTCGGCACGTGCTTGTACAGCGCCATATGGCTGACCCCCAAAGCGGCTGCGACACCGACAAAGGTGAGGCTGGGCAACCCGATGGCAATGCTCACGTCGGCAATGCGTTCACGGGTGATGGTACGAGGGCGCCCGCGTCCGGGAGATCGTTGTGGCGGTTCCATGGGGTACTCCAGGCGTTGTGAAGACAGTCTTGTAGCCGTCTTGTCTGGATTTCGCAAATTAGTTTATAGTCATGCAACTAATTAACTTGCAGATTCCCAGGTCTGTTCCATGTCCGATAGCTCACCTCCCCCTCTTGATGCTGCCTTCGCCACCGGCCAGGTGCGCAATCCCATCAGCCGCGTGCTCGCCCCTATTCGCAGCCGACTGGCCGTCGCTGCGGTACTGGCGGCAACCGGCGCGATGCTGACGCTGGTACCGCTGGCCGGTATCGCCCACATCGCAGGTACGGCTTTGACTGACGGCCCCGCGCCCAGCGCCATTGGCTGGGCCGTTTTCGTCAGCGTGGTCAGCCTGTTTGCCGGTATGGCCTTGATCACGGCAGGCGAGTTGGTGGCTCACCTGGCAGACAACCGCCTCACCCACCAACTGCGGGTGGCCGTCGGCCAGCGCCTGATGCAGGTGCCGCTTGGCTGGTTCAGCGAACGTGCATCGAGCGATGTCAAACGCGCGATGCAGGACGACATCGGCACCCTGCACAGCCTGACCGCGCACTTCTACACCACACTGGGCCGCGCCGTAGGCGCACTGCTGATTTCGGTGCTGTACCTGTTTGCCATGGACTGGCGCCTGGCGATCGTGGCACTGCTGCCCTTCCCCGGTTTCTTCCTGTTCCTGCGCCGAGCAATGAAGGCCAGCGCCAAGCACATGGACGGTTTGGTTGCCGGCATGACACGCATCGACGATGCGGTGGTCGAATTCGTCAACGGCATGCCTTTGGTCAAGGCATTCGGTAGCCAGGGCAACGCTCAGGACCGCTATCGCGACGCCGTCGATGCCTTTGCCCAGGCCTTCACCGGCTTCACCCGCCCGCTGGTGGCATCGATGGCCAAGGCCAACGCCATGATCGCCCCGGTGACCGTGCTGGGTGGGGTGCTGCTGTTCGGCACCCTGTTCGTTGCCCTGGGCTGGGTCGAGCCGGTGCAGGTGCTGCCCTTCGCCCTGGTGACGCCGGGCCTGTGCGCCCCCTTGCAATTGCTGCACTACATCACCCACGACCTCAACAACGCGGTCGGCGCGGCCCAGCGGGTGCTGGCCCTGCTCGACACGCCGGTGTTGCCAGCAGCGGCCTGCCCCCAGCGGCCAACCGGTTGCGAAATCCGCGTAGAACGCCTGAGCCATGCCTATACCCCCCACAACACCGTGCTCAGCGACGTCAGCTTTACCCTGCGCCCCGGCACCACCACGGCCATCGTCGGCCCATCTGGGGCGGGCAAGTCGACCCTGGCCCGCCTGCTGCTGCGTTTCTTCGACCCCGACAGCGGGCGTATCACCCTGGGTGGGGTCGACCTGCGGCATATGGCGACAAGCGAGTTGTACCAGCACATCGGTTTCGTGCTGCAAGAGGTGCGGCTGATCCATGCCAGCGTGGCCGACAACATCGCTCTGGGCCGGCCAGCGGCCACGCGCGCGCAAGTCGAAGCCGCTGCGCGCATGGCCAACATTCACGAACGCATCCTGCTGTTGCAGCGCGGTTATGACTCGGTCGTCGGCGAAGACGCGCTGCTTTCGGGAGGCGAGCAACAGCGCCTGAGTATCGCCCGAGCGGTGCTGCTCGACCCGCCGGTGCTGGTGCTCGACGAGGCCACTGCCGCCGCCGATGCCGAAAGCGAAGCGGCGATCCAGGACGCCCTGTCGCGTTTCGCACAGGGGCGCACCCTGCTGGTCATCGCACACCGCCTCGATACGGTGATGCACGCCGACCAGATTCTGCTGCTCGACGAAGGCAAGGTGCGCGAACAGGGCCGTCATGCCGAGCTGCTCGCACGCCAGGGCCTGTATGCACGGCTATGGGCCCTGGGCCGCTATCAGCACACCGAGAAGAAGGCGTTGCCAACATGCTGAAGACGTTCGTTGAACTGTTGGGCGACAGTGCCCCGGTGTTTCGTCGCTACACCTTGATGGCCCTTATCTACGGTGTGCTCAGTGGCCTGACCATCACCACCCTGGCGCCAATCATGCTGCACCTGCTGGCTGGCGATGTGCGCGGCGCAGCAGGCTGGCTCGGCGCGCTGGCGGCGGGCATGGCCGTGTGCTGGGCCTGGCGACGCCAGGTCGAACTGGCCAGTGTGGCGGTGGCCGTCGCCGTCTTGCACGGCGCCCGTCAGCACATCGGCGAGCACGTGGCACAACTGCCTTTGAGCTGGTTCACCCCTGGCAACACCGCGCGGCTGGGGCATGTCATTACCCAGGGCATGATGGACGTGGCACAGTTGCCGGCGCATGTGTTCACCCCGCTTGTCAGCGGTGCCGTAACCCCCCTGGTGATCGTGCTTGGGCTGTTTGCCCTGCACCCACCGCTGGGCCTGGCCGCGCTACTGGCGCTGCCAGTACTGGTTGCAGTGATGCTGCTCAATGCACGCCTGGGGCGGCGGGCCGACGAGGCGTTTCAGCGCCACTTCGCGCAAGCCAGCCAGCGCATGGTCGAGTTCGCCCGCGCCCAATCGGTGCTGCGTGCCTTCAATGGCCATGGCGGTGGCACCCGCCTGCTCGACCAGAGCCTCGAACAGCAGCGCAGCAGCGGCATGGGCCTGATCATCCGCTCGTCCTTGTCGGCACTGCTCAACAGCTGGGCCGTGCAAGCCACGTTCGCCCTGATGCTAGTGATCGCGGGCATGGAGTTCAGCAGTCACCTCGGCACGCCGCTGGCACCACAGGAAGCCGCCGCGTTGGTGGTGGCGTTGGCGCTGGCCTGCCGCTTCATCGACCCGTTACTGGACGTGGCCAGCCATGTCGAAATTTTGCGCGGCGCTCACAGCCAACTCAAGGAAGTCGAACACATCCTGGCCGCTGCCCCGCTGCCAGAGCCGAATACGCCCCTGCAGCCAGCGGATGCCTCGATCGAACTGCAGGCGGTCGGCTTGCGCTACACGGCCAACGGGCCCGATGTGCTGCGCGACGTGAACCTGCAGTTCGCAGCGGGCAGCATGACGGCTATCGTCGGTGCCTCGGGCTCGGGCAAGACCTCACTGCTGCGCCTGATCGCGCGGTTCTTCGATGCCAGCCAGGGTAACGTTCGGATTGGCGGTGTAGACGTGCGGCAAATGAGCAGCGCCAGCTTGACCGGCAACCTCAGCCAGGTACTGCAGGACACCTGGCTGTTCCAGGGCAGCATCGCCGACAACATCCGCGTTGGCAAACCCGACGCCAGTGCTGCAGCGCTCAAGCACGCCGCCCGGCTGGCCGGCGTCAGCGAAATCATCGCGCGCCTGCCGCACGGCCTCGACACCCAGGTCGGTGAAGGCGGTGCCCGGCTGTCTGGCGGTGAGCGCCAGCGCATCAGCATTGCCCGTGCGCTGATCAAGGATGCGCCCATCCTGTTGGTGGACGAGGCGACCGCCGCCCTCGATGCACAGAACCAGGCGGTGATCGCCGAAACACTGAACAGCCTGCGTGGGCGCTGCACCCTGGTGGTCATTGCCCACCAGCTCAGCACCGTCGCCATGGCAGACCAGATCGTGGTGCTCGAAGACGGCCAGGTAATCGAGCAGGGATCGCCTGCGGCGTTGCGGGCTGCCAACGGACGTTACGCAAGGTTTCTCGAGCAACGCCATGCCGCCAGCGGGTGGCGCATCGCAGCGACAGAACAGGCGGAGCACACTTGATGCGGTTGTCCTGGTTTGTGCTGTTTGCCTTGCTGTGCGTTGCCTCGTTGATGGTAGGGGCGCGTGAACTGGCAGGGTCGACGCTGTTCGCGCTGCCTGATGATACCTGGCTGACCCTGACAGCCAGCCGCCTGCCGCGCCTTGCGGCGTTGATCCTGATCGGCATCGGCCTGGCGGTGTGCGGGGTGATCCTGCAACAGATCGTACGCAACCGGTTCGTCGAGCCCAGCACCAGCGGCGGGCTGGATGCGGCCCGGCTCGGCATCCTGCTGTCGCTGGGGCTTGCCCCGTCGGCAGGGAACCTGGTGCGGATGCTGTTCGCCCTGGCCTTCTGCTTCGCGGCAAGCCTGCTGTTCGTCGCGATCATCCGCCGCATCCGCGTCAAGAACACAGTACTGGTGCCAGTCATCGGCCTGATGTATGGCGGGGTGCTGAGTGCCGTGGCCGAGTTCTATGCCTACCGCATCAATATGCTGCAGAGCATGCAGGGCTGGTTGCTGGGTGACTTCTCGAAGGTGGTGCAAGGCCGCTACGAGATCATCTATGTGATCCTGCCGATCATCGCAGTCACCTACCTGTATGCGCACCGTTTCACCGTGGTCGGCATGGGCGAAGGCATGGCCACCAGCCTGGGCCTGAACTACGCCGCCCACGTCGCCCTGGGCTTGCTGCTGGTGGCGGTGACGGTGTCAGCCAGCGTCATCACCGTCGGCGCCATCCCCTTCGTCGGGCTGGTGATCCCCAACCTGGTTGCGTTGCGCCATGGCGACAACCTGCGCCGCACCCTGCCATTGGTGGCACTGGGTGGCGCCGCACTGCTGCTGGCCTGCGACATCATCGGGCGGCTGCTGATCTACCCCTTCGAAGTGCCCATCGGCCTGACCGCAGGTGGCCTCGGCGGCATGATCTTCCTGGGCTTGATCCTCTGGAGGCAGCGATGACGCGCCACCACACGGTGTGGGTAGCCGTTGTCGCGTTGGCCCTGGTGTTCGTGTTCGCCAACGCGGGGCTGGACTTCGCCTACGTGATCCCCAAGCGCCTCGCTCGCCTGGCTGCCATGGTTATCGGCGGTGTATGCGTGGCCTGCTCTGCCATTGCCTTCCAGACCCTCTCGGGCAACCGCATCCTGACACCGGCGGTGATGGGCTACGAAGCGGTCTACCTGCTGCTGCACGCGCTGCTGGTGTTGTACATGGGGGTGCAGGGCCTGGTGGTGCTCGGCAGCGATGGCCACTTCGTGCTCTCGGTACTGCTGATGCTGGGCTACTCGTGGGCACTGCAGCGCTGGCTGTTTCGCGATGGCAAAAGCAACGTGTACTTCCTGTTGCTGGTCGGGCTGGTGCTGACCATGGTGATGGCGACGGTGACCCAGTTCGTGCAGCTCAAGGTCAGCCCTGGCGAGTTCTCGATGCTGCAAGGCTTCACCCAGGCGTCCTTCAACCGTACACCACCGCGGGTATTGCTCTACTCGGCGTTAGTGGTCGCGGTGTTGTGCACCGTGCTCATGCGGTCGCTGCCCACCCTCGATGTGCTGTCGCTGGGGCGCGACCAGGCGATTTCCCTGGGCGTGGATTATCGACGCAGCGTGCGCCTGCAGCTGGCCCTGATCGCGACCTTGGTCGCGGTGTCCACCAGCCTGCTGGGGCCCACGGCCTTCATGGGCGTGTTCGTCGCCAACATCACCTACGCACTGGCCGGCACGTTCAGGCACCGGGTCACCCTGGCGCTGGGCTGCGCGGTGGCCATTGCCGTATTCATTGCCGCCCAGTTGCTGGTCGAGCATGTTTTCAACTACAGGACCACCGTCGGCATCCTGGTGAATCTGGTGTGTGGCACCTATTTCCTCGCCTTGATGGTGCGTACCCGAGGCGCCACATGATTACCGTCCACGATTTGCACAAGGCTTACGGCGCCAAGGCCGTGTTGTCCGGGGTGAGCGCGCAGTTCCCGGCTCAGCGGCTGACTTCGCTCATCGGCCCCAATGGCGCCGGCAAGACGACCCTGCTGATGATGATTGCCCGGTTGCTGGAGCCTGGCTGCGGCGATATCCGCCTGGAGGGGCGCAGCATCGCCGGCATTGCCATCGGCGATTACGCCCGCCGGGTCGCGACCCTGCGCCAGTCCACCGACTTCAACCTGCGCCTGACCGTCACGGAGCTGGTCGCATTCGGTCGATTCCCCTACAGCCGCGGCGCGCTCACCCGCGACGACCAGCGGGCAATTGACGAGGCGCTCGGCTTTCTGTCGCTGGAGCCCTTGCGTCACGCCTACCTCGATGAGCTCAGTGGCGGCCAGCGGCAAATGGCGTTTCTGGCCATGACCATTGCCCAGCAGACCGACTACTTGTTGCTCGACGAGCCCCTGAACAACCTCGACATGCGCCATGCGGTACAGATCATGCGCGCGCTGCGCCGGCTCTGCGACGAGTTCGGGCGCACCGTGATCCTGGTGGTGCACGACATCAATTTCGCCGCCAGCTACTCCGACTGCATCGTCGCCATGAAGGGCGGCCAGGTGCATTGCGCGGGCAGCGTGGACGAGGTGGTGACCGAGCAACAGCTGCAGGCGCTGTACGGGCTGGAGGTCGAAATCAGCCACAGCGCCCGCGGCCGGCTGTGCAATTACTTCAACCCGTCGAGACAGCAACCATGAACCGCAAGTACTCCGTAACCCATTGGCCGTTGGCACTGCTGATCAGCGCCACCTTTGCACTGCACGGCTGCAACGAACCCGCGGCCGATCAGGCGGTGGCGGCCAAAGCAGCGCCCCGTGTCGCCTTCGCGCCTGTCACGGTGCAGCACAAACTGGGCAGCACGCAGATCACACAGCCCCCGCAACGCGCGGTGGCCCTGGACATGAACGAAGTCGACTTCCTCGACCAGCTGGGCGTGGCGGTGGCGGGCATGCCCAAGGATTTCGTGCCGCACTTTCTGGCGCGCTACAAAGACGCCGCACAGACCGCCGATGTCGGTTCGATCGTGCAGCCCAACCTGGAGCGGGTGCATGCTGCCCGGCCTGACCTGATTCTCATCACCTCCCTGCAGGCCAACCACTATGCCGAGTTGAGTGAGATGGCGCCGACGCTGTACTTCGATGTGGACTACCGCGACAGCGAAGCCGGGCATATCGACGTGGTCAAGCGCCACCTCGCCACCCTTGGGCAGGTCTTCGGCAAGCAGGCCCTGGCCCGGCAGAAGACCGCCGAACTGGAAGCCAAGCTGGAACAGGCCCGCAAGGTCACCCACAACCGGCCCGAACGGGCACTGGTGGTGCTGCACAACAATGGCGCCTTCAGCGCCTTCGGCGTGCAGTCCCGCTACGGTTTCATCTTCAATGACCTGGGGGTCAAACCCGCCAGCGCAAGCATGGATACCGGCCTGCATGGCCAACCGATCTCCAGCGAATTCATCCAGCAGGCCAACCCCGACATCCTCTACGTGGTGGACCGCACGGCGGTGATGGAACAGCGCCCGCTGTTGACGGCAGAAAGCCTCGGCAACCCGCTGCTACGCCAGACCAATGCCTGGCAAAACGGGCGCGTGGTGTTCGTCGACCCTGAGGCCTGGTACGTCACCGCCGCCAGCCCAACCTCATTGAGGTTGATTGCCGACGACATCATCAGAGGCTACCAAAACTAAAGCAGCAAACGGCACGGACGCCCAAAAACCGCGATATCAAGAGATTCTCATTAGCCTTAGCTTTTTTACCTGCACTACCAAAAACTTCTGCCACCAACGCTTTGGAGCCATCCGCGTGCCCAACCGTCCCTTGCACCGTCACCCAAACCCCGCCAGCGCCCAACCTGCACTGCAGCGTACCCCACTGGCGCAGGCCGTACTGGTAGGCCTGGCCCTCGGCGCCTGCGCGCTGTTGCCATCGCCCGCCCGCGCCGAAACACCCACGCCCGCCCGCCAGGATGCAGACGAAAAACCTGTTGCCCCCGAATTGCCTGCAACCCTGATCGACGCCCAGGGCATGGCCGCCGAAGCACTGCCGCCGGTGTACGCCGGTGGTCAAGTCGCCACGGGTGGCCGGGTTGGGCTGCTGGGTAACAAGGACTTCATGGAAACCCCCTTCAGCACCATCAGCTACACCGACACCTACATCCAGGACCTGCAAGCCAAGGACATTACCGACGTCATCGCGGCCACTGACCCGTCCGTGTTCAGCAACGGCCTGTCCGGCACCTACAGCGAGAACTACTCCATTCGCGGCTTTGCCTCGAGCATCAGCGACATGACCGTCGATGGCCTGTACGGCATGGCGCCGTACTACCGGGCTTCCCCAGAGATGTACGAGCGCATCGAAGTACTCAAAGGCCCGTCCGCCCTGCTCAATGGCATGCCGCCCGGTGGCTCGGTAGGCGGCGTCGTCAATTTGATTCCCAAACGTGCGGGTGACACGCCCCTGACCCGGGTCACCGCCACCTACGCATCGGATGCGCAGTTCGGCGGGCATGTGGACGTGGGCCGGCGTTTCGGTGAAGACAACCAGTTCGGCGTGCGCTTCAACGGCATGTACCGCGATGGCGATACCGCCACCAAACACCAGGGCCAACGTAACGTGCTGTCCTCCCTGGCCCTGGACTGGCGTGGCGAACGCGCGCGGCTGTCGGTCGACCTGTTCGACACCGACGACCATATCCGCGGTCAGAACCGCGGCCTTGGCCTGGCCAAAGGGGTGGCAGTGCCCAAGCCACCAAAATCCGACACCCTGCTCAACCCGGACTGGGCGTTCGTCGAGACCAAGGACAAGGGCGTGATCCTGCGTGGCGAGTATGAGCTGAGCGACCAGCTGCTGGCCTATGGCGCCGTCGGCACCAGCAAGACCGATTACCGCTACAGCGGCGCGATGATCGCCACGGTGATCAACGACGCCGGCGATTTCACCACCGGCATGGGCCAACTGCAGATGCAGATTCATAAAACCTCTGCCGAGGTGGGCCTGCGCGGCCATTTCGACACCTTCGGCATCAACCACCAATGGTCGCTGAACGCCACCCAGTACAGCGATGAGAAGAAGGACTTTGGCCGCCGCTCGGTCGCCGGCGCCGAGTGGACCACCAACCTGTACCACCCGGTGTGGGGCCCTAAGGCGTCAGAAGCCTGGCCGCTGATCATGCACAGCGAAAACGACCTGAAGAGCTACGGCATCGCCGATACGATGTCGATCCTGGACGAGCGCCTGCAGTTGACCCTTGGCGTGCGTCGCCAGGAGGTGGTCACCAACACCTTCGACGTGGCCACCGGCGCGCGCAACAAGCCCAACTACGACACCCACGCCACTACCCCTGCCGGGGCGATCCTGTTCAAGCTCACCGACGAGCTGTCGCTGTACGCCAACTACATCGAAGGCCTGAGCCAGGGCGCCACCGCACCGGCCACGGCAGCCAACGCCGGTGACGTGTTCGCACCCTACAAATCCAAGCAGAAGGAAGTCGGCCTGAAGCTGGACCTGGGCAGCTTCAGCCACACCCTGGCGCTGTACGAGATCAAGCGCCCGAGCAGCTACACGGACCCGGTCAGCAATGTTTTTTCGTTTGGCGGCGAGCAGCGTAACCGCGGTGTCGAATGGAGTTTCTTCGGTGCGCCGGTGGCAGATGTGCGCCTGATGGGCGGCGTCGCGTATGTCGACCCGAAGCTGACCAAGACCGAAGGCAGTATCAACGAAGGCAAGACCGCCACCGCCTACCCGAAACTGCAGGGCAAACTGGGTGTGGAATGGGACACCCCAGGGCTTGACGGGCTGACATTGACCGGCAATGCCACCTCGCTGTCCAAACAGTACATCAATGCTGACAACAGCCTGTCGATCCCGGGCTACACGCTGTTCGACATCGGTGCCCGCTTCGCCACGCAGATCGCCAATCGGCCGGTGACCTTGCGCGCAAATATCGCCAACCTGACCAACAAGGATTACTGGGGTGTG